>JBBSDY010000794.1:0-2243 GCA_038240245.1 Polyangiales bacterium | reverse complement strand
TCGCGCAACGCGGCGAGAGTCGATGCGCCGGTTCTCTGGGCGAGGTCGTCTTTGAAGTCGCGTACCCCGTGACGCCAGGCCGAGGTCAATGCGGCGAGCTCGGTGACGTATCCGGGGTGCCGGGCGACGATGCCTTCGATCTGCGCCAAAGGATAAGGAGGCTTGGCCGCGTGCATCTGGGCCAGCTCCTGCCCGAGCTCCGCGAAATGGCGGCGGTCAGCAAGGTAGGCGAGAGCGTCGTCGGGGCGCGTCTTCTTGATGAGAATGGCGCGGCTTCCCGCGTCCAGGCCGTCGAAAAACTGGACGATCGCGGCTTCTCGCTCGGCATCGTAAGTGAGTCGTTCGATCTCGGACCGAGAGATCCCGGACACGGCGGCGATCTCGTGGGCTTCGTCGGGAGCGTCGCGTGCGGCGAGCAGGCGCTCGGCCATGGCGATGTCGTCGGGCTCGCTGAACCAGACGCCGAGCCTGCGCGAGAAGGTTCGGCTTTCGTGGTTCTCACCGAGCACGCCCCGCGCCACGGCCTGGGTGAACGCGCTCTCCGTGAGAAGCGCCATGAAGAACGCCACCGCGAGGACGATCACGGTCAGCGTGAGCAAGGAGCGAAACAACCGGTGGGTGATCCCCTTCAGGCAAAGCGCGAATGCCTTGGCCAGCGGGATCTCGTGCTGAGCTCGAACGTCGATCATCGCCTAGCCCGGAAAAATGTCGGTGTTCTTGGGAAGGAGCCCGGTCATCGAGTAGTAGACGAAGCCCACCAGAAGGACCATCGCCACCGCCACGATCTCGCCCATGATCATGCCGATGAAGAGCGGCTTCTGCGACTGGTAGGTGCGTCCGCCTCCGAAGCGGACGATGAGCACCTTGATGAGCCAGCCGATGAGAAACGATCCCCAGGTCAAGGCCGCGGGCCAGGCGCCCCACATGAGGAAGATCACCGGGTGCAGGGGCCACCATGCGAAGCGAAAGCGCAGCAGCGACAGGACGAGGACCCCTCCCACACCGAAGGCTAGCCACCCGAGCTGCTTGCCGTGTCCGACGTTGTTCTTGAGCAGGCCGATCTTGGCCAAGCCCCGGGTGGTGGTGGCCGCCTCGAGCTGTCCGGTGTCCTTCAGGTTGGCAAGATCCTTGGTGATGAGATCGAAGGTCGTGCTCTGCAGGGTGACCGCATAGCCGTCGTTGTGGGCTCCCTTGTCGTAGAGGCTGTAGGTTTGCGCGAAGAATCCCAGGGCGAACGCGAAGAGAATCGCGCCCGCGCCGACGACGAGAATCTTGGGCAAGCGGACGCCGACGTTCTCGGCGATCTTGAGGGTGTTGGCGAAGTAAGGGGTCATACACTCGCGGGCGTCGGGGTTGAGAACACCACCCAGGAAGATGATCATCACCAGCGCAGCCGGTCCGACCATGGGAAAGCCCAGCGTGTTGCCAATCATCACGCCGGTATCGATGCCCGTCTGGTTGAAAGGAAGTCCCGTCTCGGCAACGACGCGGGCGAACACGGTGAAGTAGGCGATGAGCGAGAACGCGTAGACGAGCGAGATGATCCAGTCGAGCCCCATGAGCGACGTCAGCGACCACACGAATCCGGTCGCGCCCAAAAGAAAGATGCGACCCGCCCAGACCTGCTCGCGCTCTTCGGTCTTGGCCCGCTTGATGCCAAGAGCGCGCGCGATGACACCCCAGTAGTAGTGGCGACCGATGAAGACAAGAATGATGAAGTAGGCGAGGTAGGCGCCGGCCGCCGTGCAGTTCTGATCTTCGGCGGCGACCGCGGTGCCAGTCGCGATGAAGTACTGGGCGCCCACGAAGACGAGAGCCGCCGTCGTGAGGCCCATGCTCAGGCCAATCTCCGAGGCAATGAAGTAGGAGATGCCGATGATGAGAAAGCTGATCTTGCCCTGCGCGACCTGCCAGTAGCCGGAGTTGCCCAGCACCGGAAAGAGCTCCCTGAGCTCGCCATAGGCCGCCCAGACGAGCGGTATCTTGGGGAACTGAGACGGAAACCACTGGTTCAAGTAGTTGATGAGGTGAATGCCGAAGACGGGCGCAAAGCCGCCCCAAAACAGCTTGGAGTAGAAGATGTCCGACGTCAGATGCTTGCCCGTCCTCTCGATGAGCGCCGTTGAAACGCCGGCGATGGGGTAGCTCAGCTGCTCGTGGTGCGACCACTGGCGATGGACGAGCCAGCTCACGCCCCCCAGACAAAGCGCCATGAAGAGGGCGAGCGGCGCCCAGTACACCAT
>JBBSDY010000793.1:0-2247 GCA_038240245.1 Polyangiales bacterium | reverse complement strand
GGCGTCGAGCTTGCCGACCAGGGAGGCGAACTGCTCGGTGTGCCACTTGTCGATCGCCGCGAGCTGCGCTTGCGACGTCGCATTGCCGTCGGCATCGTGGGAGATGGCGTGGTGACCGCGGTTGATGTTTTGCCCGGCGATCCAGGTGTAGACCGGATCGGCCGACTCGCGCGAGAACTGGAGCACCGAGACGCGCGTCAGATCGCAGGTGTGGGCCATGTAGAGCAGGTCCATCTGGAGCTTACCCACGGCGGGAAAGTTCGAGCCCTGCTTGGCGTTGATGGTGGGCGCGCTGGGCTTCGCGCAGCCAGCGGCCGCCGAGCTCACCGTTTTCGATGGATCCACGATGAGCGTCTGCTCGAGCTCGCGAATCTGCTGAGCGTGCGCGCTGAGCTTGTCCTTGTCGGCCGCGCTGACCCGACCTCCGCTGACCAACGAGTCGTAGCTTCCGCCCACTGCATCGAGGATGCTCTTGCGCTCGTTCATGAGCTTGACCAGCGCGGGATCGGGACCGGTGGACGCGCTGGCCCCGGAGGGGGCGGTGAAGGAGCCAAAGATGCGATTGTACATCGCCGCGGGATCGTCGGTCATGGGGTTGGGCTTGCCAGAGGCCGAGTGGCTCGAATAGTTGGTGATGTTGCCGCTCCCCGACTGGACGCCGAACTCGAGCGACTTGAACTTGGACATCGTGCCGATGTGGTTGGCGATCTCCTGATCGATCGAGATGCCTCCGGCGATGAGCGAGTTGGTCGAGCCGGCCAGCGAGATGGCCGTCAGCATGGTCCCCATCCCCTTGCCGTGATCGTCGCCAATGCCTTCCGTGGCGGCCTTGTTCGTCAGGCCATCCACCACCACGATCTTCGCCTTGAGCGCCTCGAGTGGCGACAGCGTGGGCGAGAGCGTGAAGCTCGTTGTCGTTCCAGATGGCTTCCACTGGTCGTAGATGCATCCGGTCTGCTGGTAGACGACGATGAACCGCTTGGCCGCGCCGCTCGCCTGCGCCTGGGCGCTTCGCTCGGGGACCATCGCGTCGAGCAGAGGAAGTGCGATGCCGAGTCCTCCCGCACCGCGAAGCAAATGGCGACGACTGATTCGAAGTGACTTCACGGTGACCTCCTTCGGTGAACCTGCGCCGTCAGTTGCGACGGCGATAAAGAAAGGCGTCAGTCTGGGTGAGCTCGACCAGCAAGTCCTTCACCGCGTGACCCGCGCTGGCGAACTTGGCGTCGAGCCCCTGGAGCGAGCACACGTCCGCATCCGCTTCGCGTCGACCCGCCGCGTAGCGGAACCACTGGGTGACGATGCACCGCTTGACCTCGCTGGAGGCGGCGAGCTTGGCGCCCAGGTCTGCAGGCCCACTGAAGGCGCCGACCAGGGTGGGATCGGTGCTGTCGGATGACGCATGCACTTCGCCCTTGACGTCGATCGGCTGCCCGTTGTCGATGGTGCGATATCGCCCCACGCCGTCGTAGTTTTCGAAGGCCCACCCCACCGGGTCCATGAGCACGTGACACGCCGCGCAGCCCGCGATCTCGTGCTCGCCCAATCGCTGCTTCACGGTGAGGCTGGTGTTGATCTCGGGGAGCGCAGGCACGTTGGGCGGCGGAGGCGGGATGTCCTCGCAGAGGATCTGCTCGCGCACGAACTTACCGCGCAGAACGGGCGAGGTGCGGTTGGTCTTGGCGAGGACCGTCATGACCGCGCCCATCGTGAGCACGCCCGCCCGCTCACCGACCGGAGGCGCCGCCTTGGCGAACGTTGCGCCACCCGCCGCGAAACCGTAGTACTTGGCCAGGTTGGCGTCGACGAAGGTGTAGGGCGCCGAGAAAAGAGCGCTCGCGTCGCCGGAGCTACCGAACACCACGTCGTCGACGAATGTCGACGCTTCGGTGTGCATGTCCGCCGCGACGGCATCGGTGAACGACGGAAAATCCGATGCGCTCTTGTCGATCCCGTCGATGAGGCGCAGGTTGAGCCACTGGTCGTGAAAGTCGCCCACCATCTCGTGCGTCGGGGAGACGCTCAGCATCCGGACCGCTTGACCGCGAATCTGCTCGGACGTTTGCAGCAGATTGTCTTGCGCGGCCTTGAAGAGCGTGGCGTCGGGCATCGACTTCCAGAGAAAGTACGAAAGCCGCGACGCCATCTCGTAGGACGTGGGCCGAACGTACGCGCCAGCCGCCGCGCCACCCGTCTCGAGTCGATAGAGGAACGGCGCAGACTGCAGCATTGCCGAAAGGACCAGTC
>JBBSDY010000792.1:0-2247 GCA_038240245.1 Polyangiales bacterium | reverse complement strand
GAAGGTCTGCTGAATGACTGCGCCCGCCGGGGCCTCGACATTGATTCGATGGGTACCGGGATCGAGCACGAGCGCGTGACCGTCGAGCGACTCGGCAGCTTTTGCATCGTCGACGAAGACCCTGGCGCCCGTCACATCGTTGCCCTTGGCATCGACGACCTCGAACACGACGCTAGAGAGGCTAGTCTCGATCTTCTGCGCCAGGGTCTGGCATTCATCGCGAACCACGGCAGGGCATTCTGCTGCCGCGCAGGCCAGGTAGTGCTGCTTGGCATCGCCGAGCTTGCCCGCCGCACGCTGCCGCGTGGCCAGTTCGTTTTCGCTAATGCACTGCTGCGCATCGGCCATGGCCCGAGAGGCCGGAAGCAGGACAGCAAACGACAAACCAAAGGCGACGAGGCGCATCAGAAACACTCCGGCTTGAAGTGCTTGGTCCCATCGGGATTGAGCACATAGGGTGGATCGCAGTTGCGTTTGGCGGGCTTGGCGATGCGAGCTGCCGCCGGCGTCGGGGTACGACGGGGCGCGGACGCACCCGTTGCGTCCGAGGGATCATGCCTTGTGTCGGAAGACGCCGTTGGCGCCGCGGCGGACGGCGCCGTCTGTGCGCTCGCGGCCGGAAGCTCGACCGCAAGAGGAACCCCCGTTCTTGCCTCGCCCGCGACGACGGCAAAGCTCCCGGCATCGGTTCGATCCGAAAGGGATCCGCTCGACGCGACGTCTCTGTGCGATCCCAGGGCGATCGCGACAGCCCCGGCGAGCACCGCGACCGCGGCGGTGACCGCCCAGCCCATTCTCGATCGCGGTTTGATGATGGCCGGCGTCCCTGTCGTCAGAGAAAGCTCGGTCACCCCCGTGGGAGGCGACGAGCGGATCGCCGTTGCACTGCCGAGGGCCATGGTCGGATCGGAGAGCGACACGCGATGGCTGGGGATGTGCTCCGGCGCCGACGACGTGTGATGAAGCGCGGCTTTCTCGCTGCGCAGCTCGAGACCTTCGCGCGCCCACGCTTCGACCCAGCCGCCCACCTCGAGAGCGGCGGGCGGCATCGCCGCTTCGAGGGCCTGGGCCATCTCGCGCGCGGTGGCGAAACGATCGTCGCGACGCCGCGAAAGACCCTTGAGCACGACGGCGTCGAGGGCGGGGGGAATGTCGGGCGCGTACTTGCTCGGCGGCTCGGGGGCCACATTTTGCAGGAGCCGCGTCACGGCACTGCCGATATCGCCGAGCGGAAACATTCGTCGTCCGACGAGGGCTTCCCACAACACGATCGATGCACCGTAAAGGTCGGTGCGGCGATCGATGTCTTCTTGAAGAAGCTGCTCGGGCGCCATGTACGAGATTTTGCCCTTGACGTCGCCTCCTCGCGTGGTGTGCACGCGCGAAGCCGCCTTGGCTACACCGAAATCAGCAACGCGCGCCACGCCGTCGATGCCCACCAAGATATTCTGCGGAGACACGTCGCGGTGGACGATAAAGAGCGGTTGCCCGAGCTCGTTGGTGGCCTCGTGCGCTGCGTGCAATCCGAGCAGCGCGCCCACCATGATCGACGAGACCACCCGCGGCGGAAGGCGCGTGCCGGCTTCCATCGCCGAGCGCACCAGCCTGCCGAGCGCCTCGCCGTGCACATAGTCCATCACCAAAAAAAGCTCGTCCTCCATGCTGACGATCTCGAGCGTCGAGACCACGTTGGGATGCCGGATGCGCGCAGCGAGGCGCGCCTCGTCGAGGAACATGTCGACGAAGCTGGGATCCTTGGCGTATTGAGGATGCAGCCGCTTGATGGCCACCGTTCGGAGAAATCCAACGGGACCTACCAGGCGTCCGATGTGAACCGACGCCATCCCGCCAGACGCAATCTCCCCGTAGAGCGTGTAGCGTCCGATGGTGCGCGGCGGCTGCTCCCAGGGACTCTTTCTCGTGCGAGGATCGGGCACTTCTGGACCAGTCTTTCAGTCTAGCAGTGCGATTGCCAAACGATCACAGAACCGTGCGCTCTTTGGAAGGCGCTGCCATGGTGGTCAAAGGTGCGACGCTGCGCACCCTAGCGGGTGACCACGCGCCAGAAACCTTGCCGGCAGTTGGACGAATAATAGACGTGATGTGGGAGATCGTAGCCAACCGACAATGCGCCCTGGGTCATTCCGGGGGCCGCGAGCGCAGACCAGGTCTTGCCATCGGTCTCCATCGACGAGCTATAGAATTGTTGGTCGGTCCCGTGTTCGCCGCATAGGCCGAAGCTGCTCG
>JBBSDY010000791.1:0-2276 GCA_038240245.1 Polyangiales bacterium | reverse complement strand
GGGCAGCGCATCTTCGATCTCATTCTGGCCACGGCCTCGGGCCAGCGAACCAAAAGTGAAGAGCTTGGTTTTGGGGAGGCCGAGTTCGCGCCTTGGATGCTCGGTGCGGTGATGTAACGAGAAGAAGAACCGCCACAATGAGGATCGCATGAAGCCATTTTTGGATGAGCATTTTCTTTTGGAGACGAAGACGGCGATCGACCTCTACGAGGGGTTCGCGAAGCGGCAGCCCATTGTCGACTACCACTGCCACTTGCCGCCCGACCAGATTGCCGGCAACCACCGCTTCAAAACGCTGACCGAGATCTGGCTCAACGGCGATCACTACAAATGGCGGGCCATGCGTGCCGACGGCGTGGCCGAGCGCAACATCACCGGCGAGGCCTCGGACTGGGAGAAGTTCGAATCCTGGGCCAGGACTGTCCCCCATACCGTGCGCAATCCGCTCTACCACTGGACCCACCTCGAGCTCGCGTTTCCCTTCGGCTTGCGCGGCAAGATTCTTGGCCCCGACACGGCGCGCGAGATCTACGACCACTGCAACAAGCTGCTCGCTCAGGACGACTTCACCACCCAGGGGTTGCTCGAGAAGTACGACGTGCGCGTCGTGTGCAGCACCGACGACCCCGTGGACGATCTCGAGCCCCACCGAAGGCACGCGCTGGACCCGAGGGCGTTCACCAAGCTGCTCCCCACGTGGCGCCCCGACAAGGCGCTTGCCGTGCACGATCTCGCGTCGTGGAACGACTGGGTCGATCGGCTCGGCGCGGTGACCAATGCGTCGATCGGCGATCTTGCGTCGTTCATGGACGCGATCAAGAAGCGACACGATTTTTTCCACGACAACGGCTGACGCTCGTCGGACCACGGCATGGATCGCATGTGGGCCGCCGACTACACGCCTGCCACGATCGAGAGCCTTTTCGCCAAGGCCCGGGCGAAGACTCCCCTCACCGAGGACGAGATCGACAAGTTTCGCTCGGCCATCGTCTACGATTTCGCGGTCATGGACCACGCTCGCGGGTGGGTGCAGCAGTACCACCTGGGCGCGATGCGCAACAACAACGCGCGCTTGCTGCGCACGCTCGGCCCCGACACCGGCTTTGACTCGGTGGGCGATTTTCCGCAAGGTTCGACCCTCGCGCGCTTTCTCGATCGGCTCGACAGCACCAACCAGCTCGCCAAGACGATCCTGTACAACTTGAACCCCGCCGACAACGAGGTGTTCGCCACGGTGATCGGCAATTTTCAGGACGGATCTGTGGCTGGCAAGATGCAGTTTGGCAGCGCGTGGTGGTTTTTGGATCAAAAGGACGGCATGGAAAAACAGATCAATGCCCTGTCCAACATGGGGCTGCTCTCGCGCTTCGTGGGGATGCTCACCGACTCGCGCAGCTTCTTGTCGTACTCACGGCACGAGTACTTCCGGCGTCTGCTCTGCAACCTGCTGGGCAACGACGTCGAGAAGGGCCTCTTGCCCAACGACCAGAAGCTCCTCGGCGAGATGGTGCAAGACGTGTGCTTTCGCAACGCGCGCAGATACTTCCAGTTTCAGATCGGTTGACTGGGGCCTTCGGCCCGCCACCATTGCTCCACGTCCGATGGGAGAATAGGATGGTTCTGGCGCCATGAGCTCGCTCGGCCCTCCCACCGCCATCTCCGTTCCTCCCGAAGGCGGTGCACCATCGGGTCGGCCCTGTCTCTTGATTCTCTCGGGCCCCGAGATGGGACGCACGATCGAGCTCGGGTACGAGGCCATCGAGATCGGCCGCAGCGGCGAGTGTACCCTCGCCCTGAAGGACGATCTCGTGAGCCGCCGCCACGCGCGCATCAAGCGCATTTTCTCGCTCTACTTCGTGAACGATCTCGAATCGGCGAATGGAACGTTCGTCAACGGAGAGCGGGTACCGATGGCGCAGCTATGCGACGGCGATCAGATTCGAGTCGGTGATTCCACGCTCAAGTTCGTCGCCAACTATCACGAGGCCGAATACTCCAGGCGAGCCTTCACCCTTGCCACCGGTGATCCTCTGACCGTCGCCTGCAACAAGGCGCACTTCGACGAGACCCTGGCCAAGGAAGTGCACCGCGCGGCCGGGCACCAGACGCCGCTCGGCCTCATCATCCTGGACATCGATCATTTCAAGCGCGTCAACGACGAGTTCGGGCATGCCGTCGGCGACGAGGCACTCCGCCGCATCGCGCACGAGATGGGTTTCGCGATGCGCGCCGGCGACCAGCTCTATCGCTACGGCGGCGAGGAGTTCGTCGTCTTG
>JBBSDY010000790.1:0-2280 GCA_038240245.1 Polyangiales bacterium | reverse complement strand
GAAAAGCGGGCAACCGGTGCTCGCCACGAGCGCCCAGGAAGACGAGGCCCTCGCGCAAGCCGTCAGCGTTCACCAGCTCATGATCCAATCGGTCGTATGCATCCCGATTCGGGGGGCTCCGCCTTCCGTCCAAACCATTGGGGTGCTCTATCTGGAGACTCGCCTGCGTCCGGGTGTGCGCTTCCGGGAAGAACTACCTACCCTTTCTGCGTTCGCCGATCAGGTGGCCATCGCCATCGAGAACGCGAGGCTCATCACCGAGAGCTCGGGACGCGCGGCGGAGCTCGAGGTGGCCAACACCGAGCTTTTGGCGGCGCGAGAGCGGCTCGAAGAGCTGCTCGGACACAGGACGGCGCAGCTCGACGAGGTCAAGCGCGATCTGCGCACCACGCGCGCCGTCTTGCGCGGACATTTCGGCTACCAGGGGCTCGTGGGAACCAGCACGCCGATGCGCAAGGTCTACGCGCTGATGGAGCGCATCAAGGACACCGACGTCCCCGTGCTCATCACGGGCGAGAGCGGGACGGGAAAAGAGATCGTGGCCCGCGCCATCCACAATGCGGGCCGGCGCAGCAAGGGCACCTTCACCGGAATCAACTGCGGCGCGATCCCCGAGCATCTCTTGGAGAGCGAGCTCTTCGGTCACGTGCGCGGCGCGTTCACCGGCGCCGACCGCGAGCACAAGGGCCTGTTTCGCGAGGCCGACGGAGGCACGCTCTTGCTCGACGAGATCGGCGAGATGCCGAAGAAGATGCAGGCGGGGCTCCTGCGCGTCCTGCAAGAGAAGGTGATCCGCGCGGTGGGGGGATCGAAAGAGGTGCCGGTCGACGTGCGCCTCATTGCCGCGACGAACCGCGATCTCGCGGCGATGGTCGAAGAGTCGACGTTTCGCGAAGATCTCTTTTACCGCCTGCACGTGGTCGAGGTGAACCTTCCCGCGTTGCGCGATCGGCTCGACGACGTGCCGGTGCTCATCGACCATTTCTTGAAGATCTTCGCCGCCCGCTTTCGGCGCGACAAGAAGTCGGTCTCGCGCGAGGCCCTGCGCAAACTTTCGGGCTACGCGTGGCCCGGCAACGTGCGCCAACTCGAGAACGTGCTGCTCAACGCGTGGGTTCTCAGCGACCGGCCCGAGCTCTACCCCGATGACTTCGATTTGCCGGCACCTGGACGTCGATCGGCCGTGCCGCAAGAAGCGCCACGCTCGTCGCCCCGCGCCGCCCCCGCCAACACGCGCGGCCCTGCGAGCACCCGCGGGGTCCCGGCCAGCACCCGCGCTACCCCGAGCTCACGTTCGGCGCCGAGCTCACGCGCGTCGAGCTCGAAGCGAAGCACCTCGAGCGCGCGCAGCCGCGCCGCGAAAGAGGCGCACCGCCCCAAGCCCGGTGAGAAGGAGCGCATGGTCGGCGCGCTCCGGGCGTGCAACTGGAACCGCGTGAAAGCCGCGCAGATGATGGGCGTACCGCGAAGGACGTTTTACCGGCGGCTCAAGGAGTACGGGATTCAGTAAGCAGCGGACGTCACCGACCGCCGTCAGCGTGACCACCGACGCCGGGCACGCTCTTGATCCAATCGAGAATGCACTTCTGGTCAGCGTCGGACAAAAGCACTGTACCCGGGTAAGGCATTCTCAAGCCGCAGCCGAAGGTGGCCGTCACCTTTTGGTAGATGAGGCTGCTCTCGGGGTGGACGGGGTCGATGTAAACCTTGCCCGAAACGGGAGTTGGTACCGCGCCGGCGCCGCACGATCCCATCGCCGAGTCGTCGGCTTTTTGGTTGATGTATTGGGATCCGTCGCCGAGCCCGGCAGCGCTCAGATCGAGGCCGGCGACGGCAGGCATGTCCTTGCCGTGGCAGCCCGGAAAGCCCGAGCAGCTCTTGCACTGCGAGACGTCGTCGGTCGATGCGCACGCCCGGGTCAAGATGGCCTGACCGCAATCGGTCGGCGTCGACGCCTTGACCGTCAGATCGCCGAACGCCGCTCTTTCTTCATCGGTGAGCGTGCCCGCGCAGCCATACGCCATGAAGAGCAACAGCGTGCTGAACGGCAAGGCAACGCAAAAGCGAAAATGGCGACGATGACCAGGCGAATGTCGGCCCCGGGTCGGACAAGTGACGCTCATGGAGCGCTTCCGTCATCCCCGGCGGTGTTGCCTTGACTCACGCCGTGTACGTTTTTGATCCAGTCCAGAATGCACTGCTGGTCGGCTGACGACAGGAACGTCGTGGAAACGAACGGCATTCTCGAGCCGCACCCGAAGGTGGCTGTGACCTGCTTGT
>JBBSDY010000789.1:0-2280 GCA_038240245.1 Polyangiales bacterium | reverse complement strand
CTCCGAAGAGCAGAACGGCGGCCACGAGAAAGCTCGCCACGGGATCGGCCCGGGGCGAGGCCCCGAGCTTGATGGCGACCGCGGCCACCAGGGCTGCCAGCGATCCCAGCGCATCGCCCACCAGATGAAGCCACGCCCCGCGCAGGTTGAGCGCGTGACCCCGCGCATGCCCGCTGTCGTGGGCGTGCCCGGCGATGTGCCGGTGGCTGTGATCGTCGCAGGCCGGCTCGCTCGATGGATGGGCGTGGTTGTGACCGGCGTGATCGTGCTCGGCGTGTGGGCCGATGGCGCCGTGAATGAGCCAGGCCGCGAGGCCGTTCACGACGAGACCCATGGCGGCCACGTAGAGCATGCGGTCGGCGCGTGGACCCGCGCCTACCACCAGATCCGAAGCGGCGCTGATCACCAAAAGAACGGTGGCGCCGATCACCAGCAGCGCGTTGAAAATCGCCGCCACCGGCTCGGCTCGACGAAGGCCATACGTGAAGCGCGCGGTGGGCCGGCGAATCGCGATGCGCATGGCCAAAAATGCCAGGCCCAGGGCCGCCACGTCGGTCAATACATGCAGCGCTTCGAGGCGAAGAACGGCGCTCTCGGCCCAGATCGCCCCCGCGAGCTGCGCGCAAAAGAACAACGAAACGAGGGCGAGCACCATCAACAAGCGACGCGCCTGGTGGCGCTCGCGGGCGGTAAACCTCGGCGTTTCGGCGCTCGCCAGCGGTCCCGCCAAGACGGCAGCGTCGCGGTCGGACACCAAAAGACGAGCGCCGGCTGGCTTGTTCACGGCCAACTCAAATGAGGATGTAGTCGTCGGCGTCGGCGCTGGTGGTTTCTTGCGCAACGATGCTCGTGGTTTCGTCGTCGCGCGTCACGGCAAGCTCGTAGAGCTCGACCAGAATCGTCGGGTGCTCGCGGATGAGCGACATGAATCGTTCGATCGTCAGGTGCAAGGTCACCGTGGGGTGAACCGCCACCACGTCGGCCACCGCCGGACGCCTCAGCACGAGCGCAACCTCTCCCACGATGTCGCCCGGGCCCAGCGTCGCCAGCACGAAAGGCTCGCCGCCTTCGGTTCGCACGACGGCAACCTCGCCCGACGCGATGAGGTGCAGACCCGTGGGATTGCTCCCCTCGGAGATGAGCTTGTCGCCCTTCTCGTAGACCCGGGTCTCGAACCGCTCGACCAGCGCTGGACGCTCTTCGGCTCGTACCGCCGAGAGAATGGGGCTCGTCCGCACCAAATTTTGCACCATCCGGCGTCGGCAGTGGCTGGCGAGCTGCACCGCCACCTCGGGCTCGCGCTCGGCGACGGCATCGAGTGCGTCTTTTCGCCCGACCAGCAGAATGCTCGGCCGGCAGGTGACCACGCTGGCGGCGCGGGGCGCGCGCGACAAGAGCGACATCTCGCCGAAGAGCGCGCCTCCCGTGAGACGCGCCAGCACGAGCGATTTTTCGTGGGTCGTCCGTTTCACCTCGAGCTCGCCGCGCGCCACGATGTAGGCTTCGGCGCCGCCAGTGCCTTCTTCGATGACGACGGTGCCCTGGGGCACGGTCAAGACCTCGAACACCTCGATCATCGCGCGTAGCCCGGCGCGACCTATCGACGAGAAGAGAGGCTGCGGGGCGATCATGGGCGGCTCGGGGCGGGCCGCCAGGGCCTGATCGAGCGTGCGCTTGGCGGCGTGCACGATCTCGATCGCCTTGCCGAGCAGGGCGGGGCCGGTGAGCACCGAGGCCAGCGGATGAAATTTCTCGGCGGGTGGCAGCTTGGGCGGGTGTCCGCCCCCTTCGCCGAGGCGCGTCGAGTCGGAGGCAAAGGCGTCAGCGATGGCGTCGAAGTGCTTGTTCGCTCCGACTCCGAGCGTGCGCAAATCGCTGCACGCGGCGACGGCGAGAGGAAGCTGCCCCGCGTCGATGGATCTCACCAAACAGATTTCGAGCGCCTCGCGGGCGCCCTCGACGCGACCCATGTCCGCCAGGAGCCGCCCGGCCAGCAGCAGCCCCGACGGCGTCTCGGGATCCGCGGCGACGATGGCCGCTGCCCACCGCAGGGCCGTGTCTTTTTCGCCAGCGAGCGCGAGTGCCAGCGCGCGGTCGATGGGTGACTCGGCGGTGGGTCCTCCAGGAAGCTCGGGGGGTGCCTTGGCGGCCATGGCCCTTCCGTATATCACGGCGGGATCCGCCGGCCCACGGTGGACCGGGCTACCCGTCCCCTTCGCGGCCCCTGCGAAGCGAGGCGCTCATGGCGTCGGCGGTGGCCTCCACGAGCGGCACGACCTT
>JBBSDY010000788.1:0-2282 GCA_038240245.1 Polyangiales bacterium | reverse complement strand
GGCCTCGTCCTCGCGTCGTTTCGCCAAGAACTGGATGGCCCGGCCGCGCACGTCGGCGCCCTTGAACGTGGCCAGAGAGACGAACGCCGGAACGACGGCCTGGGCGATTGATTCGGCGGCATCCTCGGCCTTCTTGCGCAGATCGGGATCGATCGTTTCGATCCCGTCGGTGAACGGCGAAAATGCGGGTTTTCCGTCGCGCGCGAGGAGCGCATCGGCGAGCGCCCTGGCCCGCTCGCTCGCCAGCGACGTGGATCGAAGGGCCTGGCGAATCGAGGCGCTCTGCGAGATCAGCGCCCTGGCGCGCTCGCTGGCCGAGTAGCCCGACGGCGTGAGCTGCTGGAGGATCGCCCGCAGATCGATGGACCCATCGGGCACGGGCAATGACTCGGCAGCGGCTCGGTACGCACCTGTCTCGAGCACGAGGGCGGCAAGGACGGCGCTTTCGCGCAGAGCCGGATCCTCGGCGAGGATTCCCTGGGCGATGGCCGAAGCAGCCGTGTCGCTTCGCAGGCGCGCCAGCGCCAGGAGCGCCGCCTTTCGCGGGAGTGTGTCGGCTCCCTGCGTGAGCGACAGAAGAGGCTGCGTTGCTTGTTCGGCGCCGAGCTCGCCCAGCGCGAAAGCCGCCGACGCCCTGGCCACGTTGCCCGCCTCGACCGATCGAGCCAAGAGCGCGATCTCCGGAGCGCTCTTCTTGTCGTGGAGCAATCCGAGCCCGATCGCGGCAAGCGCCTTCTGCTCGGGCGAGCCCCGGGCAAGCAGCTTGAGCAAGAGCGGAGTCGCCTTCTTGTCGCCGAGTCGCGCCACGCTCCACGCCGCGGTCATCGAGATCGGATCGCCGGGTGTCATCGTGCCCTCGTCCTTGGGGAGCAAGACCGACTCGTATCTCGCGATCAGCGCGGTGTCGCGCAGAGCGCCGCAGGCGACCATGGCTTGCAATCGCAGCGGTTGCTCGGCCGGACCGGTGGCAAAAGCGAAGAGCGCGGGCCCCGCGCTCTTGTTCTGCACGAACGCCAAAAGATCGACGGCGATGCGCTGCTGGGCTTCCTTGTCGTCGGCGAGCGCATCGAGCAGGGGCTTGACCGCCCTGGTGCCGATGGCCGAAAGAGATTTTCTCGCGGTCTCGGCCTCGGCGGGCTGCCCGTGACGCACCGCCTGGATGAGCGGAAATGCCATGGCTCCGTAGAGCTCGACCAACAACCTGCGGTAGATCGTCTTGCGCGGGTTTCCGATGGCGACGGGAAGCAAATCTTGCTCGAGCGTCTCGAGGGTGCCCTTGCCCAGGTTGATCTGCATCGATTGCCGCGCGGCCTGCGACACCAGATCTTCGTCGGGCGCAGTGCGCACCACGCGCCGGTACAGCAGATCCGCTTCTTCGGGATTGCCCCGCGAGACCAGGAGCTCGGCCAGCTCGAAGTAGACGGGAAAGAGCTTGTCGTTCTTGGCGATGGCCGCGCGAAGCTCGAAGATGGCCCGTTCGAAGTCTTGTTTCTTGCGGTACATCTGGCCAAGCTTGCGATGACCCTCCGCGTCTTCGGGTGAGAGCTGCACCGCACGCGCGGCGAACGCGACCGCATCATCGTCGCGGTAGAGCTCGGCGGCATATTGAGCCATTCGCTGGTAGAACTCGCGCGCCCTCTTGGGATCGATCTCGGTCAGGGTCTTCAGAACCTCGATGGCCCCGGCCAGGTTCTGTCGAAGGACGAGCACCCTTTCGAGGGCTAGAAAACCGTCGGCGTCGCCGGGCGCGAGCTCGGTCACGCGGCGCAGCGTGATCTCGGCCTCGGGCCCCTTGTGCAATCGGGTCTGCACTTCGGCCAGAAGTCGGCCCGCCTCGATGTCCGGAGGGTGAGCGGCAAACCTTTTCTGCAGGGGTGCGATCTGCTGATCCAAGAGGTGCAACAACCCGTAGAGCGTCACCACGTGGGTGCGCGCCTCGCGGGCCAGGTTCTTGTCGTTCTTGCTGGCGGCGAGTAGATCGCTCCAGATCTTCAGTGCCTCTTCGAAACCCTTGGTCGACGCGTTCGACCCCACGGTGGCCGTCCGCTCGAGCGCCACCGCGTAGGCCTTTTGGTAGACGATGTTCTGAGGCTCGAGCTGTCGGGCTTCTTTCAGCGCCTCGACGCCTTCGGTCGACATCTCGTGGTCGAGGTAGACCTCGCCCACCGTGGCGAGCGCCTTGGCGCGGTTGGGCACCACCGTCTTGATGCGGCTCCAGGTGAGTATCGCCTTCTTCTTGTCGCCCTGCTGGTAGAAGCGATCGCCGAGATCGACCAGGTGCG
>JBBSDY010000787.1:0-2291 GCA_038240245.1 Polyangiales bacterium | reverse complement strand
GGCGGCGACGAAGGCGACATTCGCATCGTCATCGTGCCCGAGGGGTGGTTCTGGGTGATTCCATTTCGGGGCGACCGCACGAGCGTGGGGGTCGTGCTCGAACCGAAGGTCATCGCCCAGGCCTCGGGTGATCTCGACGCGGTTCTCGCTGGCATCTGCAACGCCTCGGCTCCCATGCGGGCCATCATGCGCGGATCGTCGCAGGTATTCCCGGCGCGCGCCGCAGCCGACTTCAGCTACCGCGTCCACCAGTCAAGCGGCCACGGATGGCTCGCCGTTGGCGACGCCGCTGGTTTCATCGATCCGCTTTTTTCGACGGGCTTTCACCTGGCCGTCAAGGGGGCCGATCTGGCGGCGAGCGCCGTTATCGATGCGCTCGCGTCGGGCGACGTCTCGAAGGCTAGCTGGGCGGCCTACGAACGGACGGCGAGCCAAGCGCGCGAGACGTACACCGGTGTCGTGCAGGCGTTCTACGAGGGGAGCCTGGCGCGTCTGCTCTTCGAGACCAAAAAGCGCGACATGATGCGCAAGATGATCACCTCCGTTCTTGCCGGCGATGTTTTCCACGCCGAGCAGCCGCGCTGGCTGCGCGAGGTGGTGCGCCGCTACCCCGCGGCACTCGGTCTACCCGGCGAAGACTCCGCAAAGTCCCCCACGGGCGAGGACCTCGAGGCCGATGCAGGCGCGATCACGGGATAGAAAAGGCTCGCGGTGGAGCTTTCTCGTGGTGGTCGCCGCGGCCAGCGTGTGCTCTTGCGAGCGATCCGCGGATCGCGATCGCTACGAAGCGGCGGCGGTCCTGCGCGCGCTCGAGGTCGTCCGCGGGGCTTCCAACGAAGCCAAGCGTCGTCCGGCCGACGAGCTCGCCCACACTCCTTGCACCTCACCCATCGTGTGCGGAGCCCGCGACGCCTGCGCCGAGGCCTACCAGCACCTCGCTCGCGGCACCGAGGCGGCCATGCGCGTCAAAGTCGAGCTCGACGAGATGGAGCGTCATCCGCCCGACGCTGGCGACAAGATGGGCGAGCTGTCCAACGAGCTCGACCGAGCCGATCACGAGATCAACGGCGCCAAGGAAAGCATGCGAAAGTGCGAAGAGGCCGCGTCGCTGATGCGCCACACGTTCGGCATCTGATGGATCGCCGAGCCCACCCGAGCGGCATCTGGGGGGCGGCACTGCTTTCGATCTTCATCAGTGACTGCGGATCGCACGAGGAGCGATCCCCGACCCGCGACGCTTCACGATCGGTCGTGCCCGCCGTGGCGTCGGTCCGGTCGGCAACGACGACCACGCCGGTGACCGAGCCCGCGCGACTCTTCGTCCTCATGGGATCGACCGAGGTGCGCGCTGACGCAGCGAAGTCGTCACCGCTTCTGGGTGCCGTACGGGCCGGGGGCAGTGTCGAGCTCCGAGCGCCGGTGATCGCCGTGCGCGCCGATCGAGACTGCCCCGAGGGATGGTTCGCCGTGCACCCACGAGGTTTCGTGTGCGCGGACAAGGGGACGACGCGCGACAAGCTCGCGCCGGGCGCTCGAATCTTCGCGGAGTATCACCTCGCCCCGAATGCCGCGCTGCCCGCCAGCTACGGGATTGCGGGGATGACCCCTGTCTACCTGCGTGTTCCCACGTTCGACGAGCAGGTGCGCTCCGAGCCCGGCATTGCGCAGCGCCTGCACAAGCTCGCTACCCTGCGCGCGCAGCAAGATGCCGAGAGCAAGGACGAGGGCGACGTCCGCCCCGTTGGTCTCGAGGTGCCCGACGATCTGCGCGCGGGAGCACTGGCCCCGCTTTCTCCCCGGCCGTTGCTTGCCGACTCGCCGGTCACTGGCTTGCTCAACCAGGGCACGCGCGTGGCGTGGGTGGGCGAGCTCGATGCCGGCGAACGCACGTGGCTCCTCACGCCCGATCTTCTCTTCGTTCCTCGCGACAGGGTCAAGCGGGCGGTCGTCTCCGGCTTTCACGGGGTGGAGGTTCCGAGTGGTCAGGGAATTGCGTTCATCGGTCAGCGAGGGGCGCGCCGCTATCACAAGGGCGACAAGAGAAAATTCGTTGCGATGGCCGAGATATGGGCTCCCGGTACTGCGGTGTCGTTGGCCGAGCCGGCGACGCGTTGGAGCGACGAGAAATTTCTGGAAACCACCAATCCCGGCGTGTTTCTTCGCATCGATGACGCGATCGTCGCTCATCCGACGCCGGCTCCCCGGTGGGCGCTCGATCCCGACAGCCGCTGGATCGAGATCAGCGCCAAGACACACCTGCTCATGCTTCACGACGGCGCGCGCGTTTCGTT
>JBBSDY010000786.1:0-2296 GCA_038240245.1 Polyangiales bacterium | reverse complement strand
GAACCGCCACGGCGCCAAGGGCCCTCACCGTGGGTGACGGGACGGTCATCGTGAGTGTGAAGGGTGTCGACAAGGTGTATCGGTCGGGTCACGAGGACGTGTATGCGCTCAGGGGTATCGATCTCGAGATCTACCAGGGCGAGTACCTGTCGATCATGGGGCCGTCGGGGTCGGGAAAATCGACGCTCTTCAACATGATCGGCGCGCTCGACAAGCCGAGCGCCGGTGAGATCACCGTTGGCTCGGTGTCGCTGCCCAGGCTCGGCTCGCGTGAGCTCTCTTACTTTCGCTGCCGTCACATCGGTTACGTCTTCCAGAGCTACAACCTCATCCCCTCGCTGACCGCGCTCGAGAACGTGCTGCTCCCCCTCACCTTCCTCGGCACCGACGACGACACCGCGCGGGCCCGAGCCGAAGAGGTGCTCGACTTCGTGGGCCTCGCCGATCGACTGGATCACACGCCGGGCCAGCTCTCGGGCGGCCAGCAGCAGCGGGTGGCCATCGCGCGGGCGCTCGCCAACGATCCGGCCATCCTGCTCGCCGACGAGCCCACCGCCAACCTCGATCTGGTCACCGGCGAGAAGGTGATCGAGATCTTTCGGCGGCTCTCGACCGATCATGGCGTCACCATCATCACGGCGACCCACGATCACAAGATGCTCAGCGTCTCCGATCGCATCGTGTGGATCAAGGCGGGCCAGGTCGACAAGATCCGGCGAACCAGGGACATGGACATCAAGGTAGGTACGATTGGTGCCTGAAGCGCCCCACCTCCAGCGCATCCGTGCTCTGTCGTGGCACACTTTCTCGTTCACGCTGCCCGCGGGTTGGGAGGTGACGGCCTACCTGCTCGACGAAAACGACGGACAGCTTCAGCTTTACGAGCGCGAGCACTTTCGGGCACAGGTCGTCTGGCGAAATACGCCGAAGAGCCCCGACCAGGCGCGGATCCTGGCCGAGATCCATCGCCGTCATCTCGACAAGGAGCTCCCCGAGCGAGCGAAGACCTTCACCGCGCTCACCACGCGCGAGGTGGGCGATTTTCTCTTGGGGTACGCGAAGGATGGAGAGCCCTGTCAGGCGTCGCTCTATCAACCCGAGACCAAAATGCTGGTGCAGTGGGTCTTTCCCGAGCACGGCGACGAGCAGCTCGCCAGGATCGAGCCGCTCCTTCGATCGTACCGCCGCAACGACGACGCCGTCCGCCGCTGGGAGCTCTTTGGTGTAAGTGTCGTGCTCCCGCGCGAGCTCGCCTTCAGTGAAATGGCCCCCGAACCGGCCAACGTGGCCATCACCTTCGAAAGCAAACGTCACCTCACCCTCGTCGCGCGGCGCCTCGGGATGGTGAGCGAGACGCTGCGAACGATCACTTTGCCCCAGCTTCACCGGTTGCTCCTGCGGCGCGCCGGTGCGCGCATCGTCTCCACCGAGGACCGCGAGATCCGCGGATGCCCCGGCGTCTACACCCGCTACGAACGCCGAGGTGAGCGTAGGCTGGAGCAGCTCAGTGGGCGGTACTGGCGAGGCGAGGGCTTCCTCTGGCACGACCAGCGCGAGGGACGCATTTACGGGCTCGAGCAGATCGGGCCGACCCAAGCCAAGCGATTGGATCTGCTCGATGCCTTCCAGGCCTGATCGCAAGAGCCGCCCCACCTTCCTCGAGCAGTTGAAGGCCACGCCCGTGAAGAACGAGAAGGCGGTGGCAGCCGTCGATGAATCGACCAGCCTACGCATCACCGTGCCGCTCGTTTACCCCCCATGGCTGCGCCCCATTGCCAGTGCCCTGCACCTTCGCGGCAAGAGATCGTACGAGCTCGAGGGCGTCGGACGCGCCGTCTACGATCGCATCGACGGCGACACCAGCGTCGAGGTCCTCGTCGATTGGCTCGCCGCCGAGCATCGCCTGTCGTTCCACGAAGCCCGTGTGCTCGTCATGAAGTACCTGCAGATGCTGATGGAGCGTGGCCTCATCGTCATCGCCGGCAAGTGATGACAGATCGCGGTGGATCTGACACAGTTAACAAGCTCGGGGCGCCAAGCATCGCCAGCGGTGATAGAAGATTCGTCGACACGAAAGGCTCGAGCATGCCGAACGCACGACCCACGACATCTCGGATCGCCCTTTGGCTCGTGCACGCGGCCCTCGTCGCGTGGCTCGTTCTGACGCTCGGATGCGGGGCGAAAAAAGGTGGCGACACTTCCCTCATCCCGGGCAGAACACTCGACGACGCGGGCAGCGCGCACGACGCGACGCCCGCTGGCGTCACGAAAAAGGACGCCGCCCCGCCTGGTCAAG
>JBBSDY010000785.1:0-2314 GCA_038240245.1 Polyangiales bacterium | reverse complement strand
GTTCGGGGTTTGGTCGGCGCTCTTTGCCCGGCGTCGCGACGCCGATCTGGGCGCCGAGCGCGTGAACATCCGCGTCGGTGTCTTTCAGGCGTCGTACCCCATCATCTGCAGCATCGTTCTGTTCTGGCTCTTGGCCGGGGCGGGCGGGTCGAAGCTTAGCACCGGTCAATTTCTCGCCTTCAGCGCGTCGTTCTCGATGTTCCTTGGCGCGATGCTCAACCTCATCGACACCGGTCTGCACGCCCTCAGCGTCTTTCCGCTGTACGAGCGAGCTAAACCCATTCTGACCGAGCCGGTCGAAAGCCAGGGAAGCGGCGACGTTCGCATCGAGCTCCAAGGCGCCATCGAAGTGAGCCACGTCTCGTTCCGCTACGAAGAGTACGGCCCTCTGATTCTCGACGACGTGAACCTAAGGATCCAGCCGGGTGAGTTCGTCGCCATCGTCGGAGCATCGGGGTCCGGCAAGTCCACGTTGCTCCGTCTTCTGCTCGGCTTCGAGGCATGCACCGAGGGTGGTGTCTTCTTCGACGGGCAGGCGCTCGCCGGGCTCGATCTGCGCGTCGTCAGGCAGCAAATGGGCGTCGTGCTGCAGAACAGCCGCGTGACCGCCGGCGATATCTACAGCAACATCGTCGGAAACAGCGGGCGCAGCGTGGAAGACGCCTGGCGCGCCGCGCGATCAGCCGCGATCGACAAGGACGTCGAGGCCATGCCGATGGGCATGCACACCGTCATCTCCCAGGGCGGCGCGACGCTCTCGGGGGGCCAAAAACAGCGCCTGCTGATCGCCCGCGCTCTCGCGGCGCGACCGGCCATCTTGTTCTTCGATGAGGCAACCAGCGCTCTCGACAACATCACCCAGGCGGCGGTCAGCGATAGCCTCGAAAAGCTCCGCGTGACCCGCGTGGTGATCGCCCACCGGCTGAGCACCATTCGCCATGCCGACAAGATCGTCGTTTTGGATCGCGGCCGTATCGTGCAAATGGGTCGCTTCGAGGAGCTGATGCAGCAGGAAGGGCCTTTCCACGCCCTGGCCAAACGCCAGACGGTCTGACCGGGCTCAGAAGGTGGCGAGCGCGCTGAAGCCGTAGCCGTTGCGTCCCCAGTAGGCTGGCGCGACACGGACGTGCGGCTCGCCCGACGAGATGGTCACCGTGCGGGTCTCGGGAAAGACGAACGCGCCCATGATGTCGAGCGCTCCTATCCCCTGGAAGATCCCATCGACGACGAGCAGCACCTTGTAGGCGGTCTCGGTGTCGCACGAGGGTTGGCCAAGATTTCCGCACGTGCCGCGATCGGCCAGGTCCATCCACGGACCGGCCACGGGAATGTAGAGGCTCTTGTCTCCGGAGTGATAGCTCTCGGCGGCCACGATCACCGATGGGATGTAGGAGACGCCGAAGGCGAAGATGCCGGTGCGTAGCATGGCTCGGTTGGGCCCGGTGGTGGTTACCGTCTCACGCCGTTGTGCGCTCGCCGCCGACGACCACAACCCCGCGCTCAGCGCGACGATGACAGCTACTGCATGTTGTACTTTCATGGTGCAACCCCTTGCCCTCGGGCTTCCTTCACACAGCCACACAGCCGGCATGACGCCCTGCATGCGTCGTGCCCTGGGTCGGACGTCGCTCAAGACGCCACGCCTTCGACGGGACGATCTCTCGGCGGGGCAGTGTGCGTAGATCGCCCGCCCAACTGGCACGTGGATTGCTCAGGACTGGTCTTGCCGGCTCAATCTGTAGTTTCCCGTGACACCGCACCCGCGGTCGTCGGGCGCTCGGGGCGGCGAAGGAGACTCCCATGCTCAAATGGACGATTGGTTTGTTCTTGGTTGCGATTTTGGCCGCGGTGCTCGGTTTCGGCGGCATCGCAGGAGATGCAGCCGCGCTGGCAAAGATTTGCTTCTTCATCTTCCTGGTGTTGGCCGTCGCGTCGTTGTTGTTCGGCCGACGTCGCGTCTGAGCAGGAAACCCGGCCACTAACTCTTCGTTGAATGATATCCTCCCGGCCCCGTCCAAAGGGGCTGGCGTCCACCATCGGCGCCTCATAGCGGAGCGATCTTCATGCGATTTCGAGGCGTCGTGCGCGGGCATTTTCTGGCTGGCTTTCTCGTCGCTTTGGCGGTGATCTCCGGGTGGCCCAGCTGGGCCCACGCGGCCAAGCCCACCGCCAAAGAGGCCAAGGTCAACATCTACGTCGAGATGCTCAACTCCGAGTCGAACTACATCTTCGACAACCAGGCGACGTACGCAAAATGGGTCGACATGAAGGTCGGCCCCACCTGCAAAGAGATCGGGCTGCGTCAGCCGAGCTC
>JBBSDY010000784.1:0-2327 GCA_038240245.1 Polyangiales bacterium | reverse complement strand
GGTCTACCTCGACCTGACCCACAAAGACGAAACGTTCTTGCGCAAGAAGCTGGCCGGCATTCTCGAGATCTACGAAAAATTCGCCGGCGTCGATCCCTACAAGAACCCGATGAAGGTATTTCCCGCCGTCCACTATTCGATGGGCGGCCTGTGGGTCGACTTCGAGAAAGACGCGCGCGGATCGCTCGTCGCGGGATCGCCGCGCAACCAGGCCACCAACATTCCCGGCCTCTACGCGAGCGGTGAGGTCGACTACCAGTACCATGGCGCCAATCGCCTCGGCGCCAACTCGCTGCTCTCTTGCATCTATGCGGGCATGGTCACCGGACCGGCCATGGCCTCGCACCAGCAGTCGCTCGCCTCGAGCGCCTTCGACTTGCCTTCGTCGGTCTTCGAAAAGGCCGAAAAACGCGAGCGCGAGGGCTACGAACGCATCCTCACCCAAAACCAGGACCACAAGAAGCCCGAGAACGCCTACGTGCTCCACCAGGAGCTGGGCGAGACGATGCTGCGCGACTGCACCATCGAGCGCGATAACGCGATTCTCGACAAGGTCATCACCAAGCTCGACGAGCTCGACGATCGCAGCAAGCGCATCCGGGTCACCGACACCTCGACGCGCACCAACCAGGGCGCGCAGTTCGTGCGACACTTCGAGAACATGCTCCTTTTGGCCCGGGTCGTCGCCCAGGGCGCACGAAACCGCGACGAGTCACGCGGCGCGCACTACAAGCCCGCGTTTCCCAAGCGCGACGATGCCAATTTCTTGCGCACCACGCTGGCCCGTCACAAGAGCGTGGGGTCGGTCGAGTACATTCGCACCTTCGACTACACGTGTGCGGGCAAGACGGTGCACATCACCGACGAGGTCGACATCAGCCTGGTCAAGCCGCGCGACCGAAAATACGAGCAAGCCGGCGCGGCCAGCGCGGTCGCCGCCAAGAGCGAGGCAAAGTAATGTCAGATCGTCTGGTCAAGTTGAAGGTGCGCAGGCAAGACGGGGCCGATCGGCCCGAGACCGCCCGCTGGGAAGCGTTCGAGGTGCCCTACCAGCCGCACATGAACGTCATCAGCGCGCTCATGGAGATCCAGAAGGCGCCCAAGACGAGCTCTGGCCACGAGGTGGCACCGGTGGTGTGGGAGTGCGTCTGCCTCGAAGAGGTGTGCGGCTCTTGCACCATGGTCATCAACGGCAAGGTGCGCCAGTCGTGCAGCGCGCTCATCGATCAGATCGCGCCCAACGGCGAGACCATCACGCTCGAGCCGATGTCCAAGTTTCCCGTCGTTCGCGATCTGATGGTCGATCGCCAGCGCATGTTCGAGGACATGAAGCGCATCAAGGCGTGGATTCATCTCGACGGCACGCACGAGCTCGGCCCCGGCCCGCGCGAAAGTCCCGAAAAACAAGAAGAGCGCTATCCGCTGTCGCGCTGCATGACCTGCGGCTGCTGCCTCGAGGCCTGTCCGCAATACGGCCCCGGTCGCGAGTTCGTGGGCGCCTTCGCCCTCTCGCTGGTTCGTCTTTACAACTCCCACCCCTCGGGCGCGATGCAGAAGAACGAGCGACTCGATGCGGTGATGGGCAACGGCGGCATCGAAGACTGCGGCAAAGCGCAAAACTGCGTCGAGGTCTGTCCGAAAGAGATCCCGCTCGTCGACTCGATCGCGGTGATCGGCCGCGAGACGACCAAGCGGCTGCTTTTCGGCTGGCTGCTCAAGTAAAATAGCGATCCAAAGGGATTGCGGCGGCAGTTACCCAGTTGGCCCTGGGCACGACGATGACATCTGCAACGAAGACACTGCTCGCGCTTGCGGCGTTGGGCCTGTCGGCGTGTGGGCGGCTGTCGGCCAACGAGACAGGCGGGGGCACCGCGGGCACGGGGGGAGCGGGTGGTACCGGGACGGCGAGCCCGCCGACTGCTGGCGCATGCTCGCAATCCACGTCCCTGGCTCCCGCGCGCATCATTCTGTTGACCGATGCGCAGTATGCGAACGCGGTGCGCGATGTCTTCGGCGTCCCGTTCACGTGGCCCATCGACGGCAATCTGAGCTTTTACTTGTCAAACGAGAACGCCATGGTCAGCCAGACCACGGTAGAGAAGTACCACCAGGCATCCCGCCAAGTCGCGGGCAAACTCCAATTTTGCGGGACCAACCCGCCGGATGCACCGTGCGCCGAAGCGTTCGTGCGGAGCAAGCTGCCACTGGCCTGGCGCCGTCCGGTCACCGACGACGAGATCGCGGAGATCATGAGCCTCTTTACGGCTGGGCTCGCGATTGGCCCCCAACGCGGCGTCGAGGTGGTCACCGGAGCGATGCTCGAGGCC
>JBBSDY010000783.1:0-2328 GCA_038240245.1 Polyangiales bacterium | reverse complement strand
TGCGATCGGCATAGACGACCTGGGCGTTGGTGCGCAAAAAAGGCGCCGCCCCCGACACGCTGGTGGATCCCCGCACGATGGCCTTGACGTCGCTCTCGGTCAGGCGGGCCCAGGCCATTCCCTGTGCTCCCTTGGCGCCCGAGACTTGATTCCACTGCGGAAAGACGATCATCGTGTTCGAACCGAGCTTTTCGATCTGCTCGCTGATGCGCGCGCGAGCTCCGGCGCCGAGCGCCGTGGTCACCACCACGGCCGCGACACCAATGAGAAGACCCAGCATCGTGAGCCCGGTGCGCAGCTTGTTGCGAACGATGGCAACCAGCGCCAGGCGCAGCGCAGAAAGAAAGGCGGCCACTTTATTCGTGCCTCAGGGCTTCGATGGGATCGAGCAGCGAGGCGCGCCGGGCCGGCCAAAATCCAAAGAAGATCCCCGTGCCGAAGCTCGTCCCCAGGGCGAGGGCGAGCGCGGTGGGAGGCAATGCCATCGACCACCCCAAAAAGCGCGACAGCACGAAGATCACCGAAAGGCCGAGCAGCGTGCCCGCCAGTCCGCCCAGCATGCAGAGCGTCACCGCCTCGACGAGGAACTGAAATCGCACGTCGTTCTGCCGCGCGCCAATTGCCATGCGGATGCCGATCTCGCGCGTCCGCTCGGTCACCGAGACGAGCATGATGTTCATCACGCCGATGCCGCCGACTCCCAGCGACACCAGCGCGATCCCCACCAGAAGAGCGCGCAGCGTCCCGATGATCTCTTCCTGGGTCTTCAAGAACTCGGCCTGGGTTCGGATGCCGAAGTCGGGCTCCCGGTCGGGATCGATGTGGTGGCGCTGGCGCAAGATCGCCTCGATCTGCGCAGTGGCTCGCCCCACCGTGAGCGCGTCGGTCGCCGACAGGATGATCGACTGAACGCGGCCGGGGGCATTGGGAAGCACCCGCGACCGGAAAGTGCCGGCGGGCATGATGACCCGGTCGTCTTGATCGTCGCCCGATGGCGTCTGGCCCTTGGTGGCAAGCACGCCCAGGACTCGAAATGGGTATCGACCGATGCGAATCACCTGACCCACTGCATCTTGATTGCCGAACAGGTTCTCTTTGGCGGTGTTGCCGAGAAGGCACACTTTGGATTTTAGCCGCTCGTCCGCCTCGGTGAAGTTGGCCCCGGCGGCGATGGTGAAACCTCGCACGGTCAAGTACCCCGTCGAGACCCCGGCCACGGTCGTGGAGATGTTGCGGTCACCGAGCACGACCTGAGACTGAGCCTGCGAATAGGGGACGGCCGCGCTTACGCTGGTGGCCTCGCGCAAGATTGCCTTGCCGTCGGCCTCGGTAAGCCGGCCCCCTCCACCGCGGGCGCCGCGCGCACCGGAGCTGCGGTTCGATTGGGGAAAAACGTAGATGGCGTTCGAGCCGAGGCTCTTGATCTGGTTGGTGATACGCTCCTGCACACCCGTGCCGAGCGCGGTGACGATGACGACGGCGGCCACACCGATGAGAATTCCGAGCACGGTCAAAAGAGCCCGCACCTTGGCCCGCGCGATGGCGGCGAGAGCCAGACCGACGGCGTTGGCAATGCCGCTCATGCCGAATCGAGGACGGGTTCCTGCAGATCGCGCAGCAGAACCGACGCATCCCTCCCCTGCCTCACCGCATCGCTCTTCACGCGGCCGTCGCGCATGGTGATGACGCGCGACGCGCACTCGGCGATGTCGGGCTCGTGCGTCACCAGGACGATGGTAATTCCGCTCGTCTGATTGAGACTCTGCAAGAGCTGTAGGACCTCGTAGCTCGTCCTGGTGTCGAGGTTTCCGGTGGGCTCGTCGGCGAGAAGCAGCGGCGGAGAGGTGACCAGAGCGCGCGCGATGGCCACGCGCTGCTGCTGACCGCCCGAGAGCTGGTTGGGCCGGTGGTGCGTTCGTTCCTCGAGGCCAACCTGTTGGAGCGCGTGGCGCGCCCTCTCGCGTCGCTCGCGCTTTTTCACGCCGCGGTACACCAGCGGAAGCTCGACGTTCTCGAGCGCGGTGTTGCGCGCCAGCAAGTTGTAACCCTGGAAGACGAAGCCGATCATACGATTGCGCACGATGGCTCGTCCGTCTCCCGACCGGCTACCGACCTCGACACCATCCAAAAGGTAACGACCACGGGTGGGGCGATCGAGACACCCGACGATGTTCATCATCGTGCTCTTGCCCGAGCCGCTGGTCCCCACGATGGCCACGAACTCGCCCCGCGCGACCGCGAGGTCGACGTCAATGAGAGCGCGGACCACGACCGGACCGCTCGCGTAGTCCTTCTCCACGTGGTCGAGCTCGATGAGCGGTCCCGGCA
>JBBSDY010000782.1:0-2338 GCA_038240245.1 Polyangiales bacterium | reverse complement strand
GGGTGATCGAGCCGTGGTAGCCATTTGGGCAGAGGATTGATGGTTCCCATGGTCGACAAGGTCGAAAAGATCTGGATGGATGGCGAGCTCGTCGCCTGGGACGACGCAAAGATCCACGTCCTGACCCATTCGCTTCACTACGGACTGGGAGCTATCTACGGACTCAGGGCCAACCTGCGCGCCGACGGCACGACCAGCGTCTTCCGGCTTCAGGATCACATGGGTCGCCTGCTCGACTCGTGCAAGCTCTGTTACATGAAGCCCCGCTGGTCGAATGACGATCTCGCGAAGGCGTGCGTCGAGCTTCTGCGCGTAAACAAGATGGACGAGGCGTACCTTCGGCCGATGATTTACATCGGCGAGGGAGCCATGGGCATCTACGTGCCCGACAACCCCATCCGGGCGTTCATCGTCGCCTACCGCTGGGGCGCCTACCTGGGTCACGAAGCTCTGGCCAGCGGCATCCGGGTGAAGATCTCCTCGTGGGCCAGGCACCACATCAGCGTGAGCCTCGCCAAGGCCAAAACGATGGGGCAATACACCAACTCGGTGCTCGCCAAGGCCGAGGCCAAGCTCGCGGGCTACGACGAAGCCATCCTCCTCGACACACAGGGCTACGTGAGCGAGGGGTCGGGCGAGAACATCTTCATCGTCAAGAAGGGGCGGCTGGTCACCCCACCGCTATCGAGCTCCATCCTCGAAGGCATCACGCGCGATACCATCCTCACGTTGGCCCGCGAAGAGGGAATCGTCGTGGCCGAGGATCGCATTACGCGCGACGAGCTCTACCTCGCCGATGAAGCCTTCTTCACCGGCACGGCCGCCGAGGTCACGCCCGTGCGCGAGGTCGACGATCGGGCGGTCGGTTCCGGCAAGGTCGGACCGATCACCAAGCGTCTTCAAGCTCGGTACTTCGACATCGTCAAAGGATCCGACAACCATCATCCCGAATGGCACACGCGGGTCTAGTACTCGCCCTCTCGTGCGTGATCGTCGTCGCGGGGTGCGGGGCTGCGCCCCCGTCCACGCTGGCGCCCGGTCCCGCACCAGTCGCTTCCGCGGAGCCGCCCGCGTCGTTCGACGGCACGCGCTGGGGCACCTTTCACTCCAAGAGGTTCGAGCTTTCGCTGGGGCTTCCCGACGGGTCGTCGTGGAAAATCGACGATCACCATTCGCCGTGGATGCATGCCGGTCACGAGCCGACGCACTCCACTTTGAGCCTTCGAAGCTGGAGCGAGGACCAGAACGTCACCCGCAAGGCGTGCTACGCGCGAGCCCGGGAGTGGGAGCCAGGTCTTCCCGATCTCGACGCGTCGCCGCTCATCGACGACAGCATGCGCAAGCTGATGGGCGACAAGGACGCGCGCGTCGCCGTGGGCGTCACGTCTCCCGGTGGCCCCGGCGCCATGACCGGCGGATTCGTGGTGGCCATCGTGGGATCCGTGCACCGCTGCCTGGTCGTCGCGTTTCAGACCCAGGCTGGCGGGCCGTCGGCGAACGACGAGGTTGCCGGCCGTCTGGCCCTCGTCGAAGGCAGGCTTTTGCCTTCGCTCAAGCTCGATCAGAGCTTCGCCCCCTCACGCGAGCCGTTGATAGGATCGCCGGGCGGCGCGGGCGGCGCGCGATGAGCTCGCATCACGACGAACGCGACCACCGCGAGCGAGATCATCGCGCCCTGTACCGTATACGTCTCGAGCGTGGGGTACACCCCGAGAGCGGGAAGGTGCGGCAGCGCCGCGGGATGCAGTGGGACCAGGCCCGTCGTCTGTAGCGCCGCGATCCCCTGGCCGGCGAAGACCACCGCCAGCGCGTAGAGCAAAAGATTCGAGAAGGCGAAGAACGATCGAGGCGGAGCAAACTTGCCGGCGCGCCCATACACCACCACCAGACCGACCAGCAGGGCGAGGCCGGCAAGCGCTCCCACGCTGGCGGCGGACCCCGCACCCGGCTGCGCCACGATCGCCTGGTAGAAGATGACCGTCTCGAAGCCCTCCCGGTAAACGGCCAGGAACGAAATGCCGAACAGCGAGACGGCCGCGTTTTGCATCTTGGCCTTGCTGCGCAGGTAGGTCACCCAGCGAGCGGCCTCGCGCTTGGCGAAGAGCCAGTAGCTCACGTAGAAGAGGACCGACGCTGCCAGCAGAGCCGCCACGCCTTCGAGCGTTTCACGCCCGAGTCCGGACATCTCGACCACGCGCTGGGAGACGAGCCATGTCAGGGCCGCGGCGACGACGGCGGCGATCCATCCGGCGTGCACCCAGCGCTTGCGCTCGGCCGCTCCAGCCTTGCCGACGACGGCGAGCAATGCTGCGATGAGCAGCGCGGCCTCGGCCCCCTC
>JBBSDY010000781.1:0-2341 GCA_038240245.1 Polyangiales bacterium | reverse complement strand
CGTCTCCGGCTGGATTCTGTGGGCCGGGTTTGCATCGGCCCGGCGCGCGGGATCGACGCTCGGCCTCGGCCTGCTCTCGACCGGGGCGCTCGCCATGGCCATCGGGCTTTCCTTCGCGCTGCGATTTCCGGGCCCCGTGGGTGACACGGTGCTGGTCACCGTCGCGGTGGTCACCATCTTCGGAGAGTTCGTCGGGCCAGGCAGGCTTCGCGTGTCGCTCTTGCGCGCCGGTGAGATCACCGAGGTCAAGGCCGTCACGACGACAACGCCGGCCGAGGGCGGCCCCGAGCAGCCCGAGACCCAGGCGGCGCGCGGATGAGCCACGCCTCGGCCGCACCCAAGGGAGTGACGGTCAGAATCGTGCAGGCGTCCATCCTGCTGCTCCTCTTCGCGCTGCTTTTCCTGACGACGCGCGCCGTCCCCGAAATTCACGAAGACGTGGGGACCATCGCTGCCGTCGGCTTTCTCTTGCTAGTGGGAACGCTGATGAGCGAGCTCGTCGAGACCATTCGCGTCCCTCACCTCACGGGCTATCTCCTGGCCGGCATTGTGGCTGGGCCGCACGTGCTCAAGCTCATCGATCATCACAGCGTGCAAAACCTCACCAGGGTGAACGCGCTCGCACTGGCCCTCATCGCGCTCGAAGGTGGCGCCGAGCTCAAGCTCGCCGTCGTGAAACGAGGAATGAAGAGCCTGATGTGGGCGACGCTCTTGCAAAGCTCGCTGGTGATCGTGGGGCTGGTCGGCGTGTTCATGCTTCTTCGGCCCATGATTCCGTTTCTCCAGCCGCTGAGCGTCACAGCGGTCTTCGGCGTTGCCCTTCTGTGGGGCGTGCTCTCGGTCACGCGCAGCCCATCGGCTTGCCTGGGCATCCTCTCGCAGACGCGGGCGACGGGCCCCGTGGCGACTTTCACGCTGACGTTCGTGATGACCTCCGACGTGGTGGTGGTCGTGCTCGTTGCCGCTTGCCTCACCGTGGCCACTCCACTCATCGAGCCGGGTGGGACGATCTCGTTGCACGAGTTCCAGGCACTCGGGCGCGAGATTCTGGGTAGCGTGGCCCTCGGGACGACGCTGGGCCTGGTGCTCGCCGCCTACGTGCGGCTCGTCAACCGGCAGCTCATCCTCGTTTTCCTGGCTCTCGGTTTCGGCCTGTCCGAAGTGATGCGCTACCTGCAATACGACGCGCTTCTCGCGTTCATGGTGGCGGGCTTCGTGGTGCAGAATCTCTCGCGCCAGGGAGAAAAATTCCTCGCCGCCATCCAGCAGATGGGCGGGATCGTTTACGTCATCTTCTTCGCCACGGCGGGCGCCGATCTCGACATTCCCTTGTTGCGCGCCCTGTGGCCGGTGGCAGTGACGCTCGCCTTGTCACGTGCCGTCATCACGTATGCGACGGGCCGGCTCGCCAGTCGCCTGGCGGGCGATCCTCCGGAGATCAAAAAGTGGGGATGGACGGGGCTCGTCTCGCAAGCTGGGCTCGCCCTCGGACTGGGTGCCAGCATCGCCTCCAGATTTCCCACGTTCGGCGATGGCTTCCGCGCGCTCGCCATCGCCACCGTGGCGTTGAACGAGATGATTGGTCCCATTCTATTCAAATTTGCGCTCGATCGATCGGGAGAAACGTCGACGTCGCCTGCACCGGTGCGTCAGAGCCTCGTGCCTCGCCCGCAGGCGCGACCTTCTTGAGACCTCGGTGGCTCTGCCCGAAGGGTGCTACGAAGAAACCATGCGTCTAGGGCTCACGGCTGGGTACTCCGGCGCGCAACTGTCGCTCGACATGGGCCTCATCCTCGAGGCAGAAAAGCTTGGCTTCGATTCGGTGTGGACCTCCGAGTCCTACGGATCCGATGCGGTCGTGCCGCTCGCCTGGATCGGGGCAAAAACCTCGACCATCCGACTCGGCACCGGCATCCTTCAAATGCCCGCGCGCACGCCGGCCATGGCGGCGATGACGGCGATGACGCTCGACGCGCTCAGCGGAGGTCGGGCGATCATCGGCGTCGGTCCGTCGGGTCCGCAGGTCGTCGAGGGCTGGCACGGCGTGCCCTATGGCAAGCCTCTCGCGCGCACGCGCGAGTACGTTGCCGTCCTTCGCCAGATCTTCGCGCGCGAAGCACCCCTCGAATACGAAGGTGACATCTACCGCATCCCCTACCGTGGCGCAGACGCCACCGGACTCGGCAAGCCGCTGAAGAGTATTCTTCACGGCCGCAAGAACATCCCCATCTACACCGCCTCCATCGGACCGGCGGGCATCGCCTGCAGCGCCGAGATCGCCGACGGCCTCATTCCGGTCTGGATGAGCCCCGAGCGTTTCGATCTTTTCGACGAGCCGCTG
>JBBSDY010000780.1:0-2351 GCA_038240245.1 Polyangiales bacterium | reverse complement strand
CCATTCGGTGAGAATCGATGCGCGGGCATCCTCGGCGCCTTGCGTGGCGCGCAGCTCGAAGAGCCAGCGCAGATCGTCGCGGCGATCTTCACTGCGCAGCAACTTGTCGAGCGCGGCGACGGCTTCCTCGTCGCCTGGCTCTTCTTCGACCAGGGTTCGGTACTCGCTGATGGCGTCATCGAGCCGCCCGAGCTCGGTGGCGTGCAGGCGCGCGAGCTTGGACTTGAGGCTGCGGCGATCCTTGTTGGAGACGCCCTTCTTCTTTTTGAGGCGGGTGGTGACGGCGTCGACGTAGAGCTCCCAGCTCTTGGCGGCTCGTGACGCCTCTTCGAGCTCGTCGAGGCGCTCTTCGGTTGGCGCGAGATCGTAGGCCTTGAACGCCCATTGCACGGCGGCGGCTCGCTCGCCCAGCTTGTGGCCGGTGACATCGACGAGGCGGTGCAAGAGAGCGAGCTTTTGATCGTCTTCTTGCGCGGCCGTGAGCAGCGTCTCGTAAAGGGCCGGAAGCCTGGACCACTTCTCTTCGGCTTCGTAGATCGCGACCAGCGCCGCGGCGGCGGTGGCGTCGTCGGGGCGCACTGACAGGATGCGCTCGTACGAGCGAAAAGCGCGTTCGGTGGACCCGAGCTTTTCGGTGAGCACGCGCGCCGTGCGAAACGATAGATCGACTTTCGCCTCCGGCTCGGCGGCGCGATCGGCCGCGGTGGAGAGCACCTCGGAGAGGCCCTCCCAGTCATTCTGCGACGCGTAGAGCTCTTCGAGGCCGTCGAAATCGTTGTTGGCGAGGTACGAGTCGCGCAAAACGCGCAACGCCTTGGGGTGACCCGGTTGAATCTCGAGCGCGCGCCGCCACGTCTTGGTGGCGCCGGCGTGATCGGCCAGGCGATCGGCGTAGACACCTCCGAGCTTCTGCAAAACGGTGAGCCGCGCGGCGTCGTTGTCGGCGATGGCCAGGCGACGCTCGAGCGACCAGGCCACGGTCGCGAAGTCCTTGTCGCGATCGGCCTGCCGTTCGAGCAGGTCGAGCACGTCCCCGCGCGCGGGGTCTTCGTCGAGAATGGCCTTGTAGATCTTGATGGCGTCGGCTCCGCGATCGAGGCGCTCGGCGGCGAGCTTGGCCATCTCGCCGAGCAAGTCGATGCGGGCCTTTCCGGACGCAGCTTCGGCCTGTTTTTCGAACAGGGCGTAGAGCGGAGCCCAGGCTCTTCGTTTGGCGTAGAGCTCTTTCAGCTTGGAGATCGCCTCTTCGTCGCCCGGCGCCGCGGCGAGCAGCGACTCGTAGGCGTCGGTGGCGTTCTGCACATTGCTGAACTGCTCGAGCCATCGCTTGGCGACCGAGCGAAAGAGCGTGGCCTTCTCTTCGCCTTGTGGCAAAAGTCCAGCGAGCGTCGACTGGTGCTGGAGCAAGTCGCGCCAGCGGCCGAGGGCCTCGTAAACACGCACCAGCTCGCGAAGCGAGTCGATGTCGTCACCATCGAGCTGGACGATCTGCGTCAGCACCGTGACCAGCGCCGTGTCGCTCTTGATGCGATCGCGATAAACCGAAGCGATCTCGCGCAGCACCTTGAGGCGCGCGGTCTTGTCGTCGGCCGGCGTGCGCTCGAGGTCCTGTCGCAAAAGCTCGATGAGGGCGTTCCATCCCTCGGTCTGGGTGTACAGGCGCTTGAGTGACTGGCGGGCCTCGATGTTGGCTGGATCGTGGCGGAGGATCGTTTTGTACTGGTCGATGGCTTTTTGCGCGTTGGCGCCCGCCTCGGCCAGCCTGGCGATCTCGGTTGCCAGTGCCGTCTTGTCGGGACCGTCGGCGAGCGACCGCTGCGCGTCGGTCAGGATGGTGAGCAGCCGCGCCCTGTCGTCGCCTTCGGTGCAGAACTCACGAAAGAACGCGAGCATGCCGTGGTGAGCGGGCTCGAAGCGGCGCAGCCGGTCGAAGTACGGCTCGGCCAGATCGGGCTTCTTGCGCATCCGCCAGTTGACCATGGCAATTTGAAAGACGATGCCCGCTTCTTCGCCAGACTTGGCCCCGCCGCCGCGCAGCTGATCTTCGTAGAGCGCGACCAGGTGATCCCATTGCTCGGTCTTCGAGAAGTGCTCGGAGAGAAAGCTCATCGCTTCCTGGTTGCCCGGCCACAGATCGAGGACGCGCTCGTAGGCGGCCGTTGCGCGATCTTCGTCTTCGAGCTTGCGCTGGGCCACCCGCCCCAGTCGAAGCAGACTCGCCGCGCGCTCTTCTTTGCCCGGAGCATCGCCGCCCCGCGCATCGAGCACGCGCGCGAGCTTTTGCCAGCTTTCCTGGCCGCGATAGATGCGCTCGAGCAGCGCGCCCACGCGCAAGTTCTTGGCGTCGAGCT
>JBBSDY010000779.1:0-2353 GCA_038240245.1 Polyangiales bacterium | reverse complement strand
TGCTTGGTCAGCTCGTGCTCGACCTCGTAGACGGCGCCCATGCCGCCCATGCCGAGCAGCCGCAAGACACGCAGCTTGCCTGCGATGAGCGTTCCCTCAGGCAGGTGCGCGGCGTTGTCGTTCATGAACCCGACAAAGTTAGCCTAGGGGCGGAGCGAGATCCACACGCCGATTCCAATGCCCGTCCCCGCCGCCAGCAGGGCGACCAGGGTCCAGCCGACCGGTCCCAGGACGGCGGGCTCTTCGATGGTTCGCGGGGCTGTGGCAGGGCCAGAGCTCGGTGGCGGCCGGGAGCTGTATCCCGAAGGGCGCACCGAAAGCGTGTCCTCGGGGTGCAGGGCGGCGTGCTCCAGCGCGCCGGCGAGAGCGCTGGCGGACGGATAGCGATCCCGGGGCCGCTTGGCCAGCGCGCACAGGACGACCGTCTCGAGGGCGGTGGAAATGCCCCTCTGGGGAGCCCGCACCGACGGGGGCTCGACCGGCTCGACCATGTGCGCCGTCATGGTGGCGATGGGGTTCGATCCCGAGAAGGGCACCTTGCCCGTGAGAAGCTCGTAGAGGATGACCCCCGCGGCGTAGACGTCGCACGTCGCGTCGAGATCGTCGCCCCGAGCCTGCTCGGGTGACATGTACTCCGGCGTTCCGAAGACCATGTTCTCCTCGGTGAGCGCCGTGGCCCCCGCGGCTTCTCCCTTGAGTACCTTGGCCATTCCGAAGTCGAGCACCCGGACGCGGTAGTCGCCGGTCTGCGTGGTTTCGATCATCACGTTGGCGGGTTTCAAATCGCGGTGGATGACGCCTGCTGCGTGCGCGTCCTCGAGCGCGCGCGCGATCTGCAACGTGAGGTCGACCGCGCGTTTCGGGGAAAAGGTTTCGTGCAGAACCAATGCCTCGAGCGAAGCACCGCGGCAGAGATCGAGCGTCATGTAGAGCAGGCCTCCGTGCTCGCCGAAGGCGCGCAGCTTGACCAGGTGCTCGCTCTGCAGGCGGCTCAAGATCGACGCCTCGCGAAAGAAACGCTGCCTTATCTGGTGATCAGCGACGAGGTGGCGGTGAATCAGCTTGAGCGCCACCTCGTCCCCCGACTCTCGATCGATGGCGGCGTAGACCGTGCCGGAGGCGCCGCGCCCGAGTAGCGAGCCAAGGACGAACCGCTGGTCGACGATCTCGCCCGGGGAAAGCTCGGCCGAGATCCACTCTTCCGATCGCCGCGTCCCACCGGCGCCGTCGGTCAAGGTTGACCTTTGACGCCGCACGCGGACATGATCTTGGGCGAGAGCATCACCGGATCGAGGTGCACCTTGGTATCGTTGTCCCGCCAGGCGGCGCACGATGCCGCGGCAAGCCCGTGAGCGTCGAGCGCCGCGTACGCTTCGGTCATTTGCCGGTGAATCAGGGCCATTTGCGGCTTGGTCAGATCGCCGAGAGCGAGCAGCTTGCCGCCGCGCGTGATGGCGTCGACGTAGCGGCCTCCTCGAATGTCGCCGAGGAGCACCGGCATTTCCGATTCGACCTTGCGTTGGTCTTCACGCGCGGCTCCCGACGCCTGGCTGCGCACGGTTGCATCGGCCGCTGCGATCTCGGCCTTGCCGGCATCGGTGAGGGGCAAGCTGGTGAGCGGGATCAACATCACGTCGCCGCGACGAACGGGCTGGCCCTTCTGGTGGTTGTATTGATCGAGCATCCACGCCTTCTCTTTTTCGCCCGTGAACTTCTGGGCGATGGTGACGATCGTGTCGGCCTGGGTGGCGATGTAGCGCAAGTTGTAGGGGACGATGATCTGCGCGCCGTCCGCGGGGGGAATCCAGGGCATCGTGTCGTTGGCTTGCGCGAACACCACCGATCGCTCGGGATCGCCGAGCAGCTGCCTGGCCATGCTGGCCCAGGTGTCGCCCGCGTTCACCCGGTAGTGGTCGAGCGCGGGGATCTCCAGTCTTTCGCCCGCGACGATGGGCGTACCGCCCTGTGCATCGAGAGAGTTGGCTGCGACGAGAATCTTCTCGTACTGAATGCGCCCATAAGTGCGCTCCGCGATCTGGGCGAGCGTTTCGGTTTTTTGGACGACGTGGGTAAATGCCGAGGCGTGCTCGGCAACGGTGGCGAGAAGACCGACGCACACGCCCCCGAGAAGTCTGGATAGCCGCATGGGCCGACGATACCAGGGGCCAGCTGCTACTTGTCGAACCTTTCCAGTCGGATCCCGGTGCGCTGGATCAGGCGCCAAAGGTGCTTGCGGTCGATCTTGGCCAGACGCGCAGCCATCGAAACGTTGCCGCCGGCCGCTCCCAGCACGCGCTGCACGAAGTCGGTCTCGAAGCGCAAAAGGACACGCTGGCGCAGCTCGCGAAACGCC
>JBBSDY010000778.1:0-2355 GCA_038240245.1 Polyangiales bacterium | reverse complement strand
GGTTGCCGACGGCGGCATGGGGCGCGTTTACGAAGCGCTCGATATGCACGACAAGGGGCGGGTGGCGGTGAAGGTGCTGCACAGCGACGTCGCCCAAGACAGCATCGCGGTCGAGCGCTTCAAGCGCGAGTTCGAGGTGTCCAAGCTCTTGCCCCACGACCACATCGTCGACGTCCGCGACTTTCGCGAGACCGACGACAAAAGCTTTGCGCTGGTCATGGAGTACCTCGAGGGCGAAGAGCTACGCAACCTCCTCAAGCGCGAGAAGCGGCTGTCACCCGAGCGCGTCGTGCGCATGCTGAGCCAGGTCGCCATTGGGCTCGACGAGGCGCACCGCAGGCAGCTCGTGCACCGCGATCTCAAGCCGGACAACTTGTTTCTGTGCGGCACCCACGACGGCGACAACGTGAAGCTTTTGGACTTCGGGTCGGTGAAAGACAAGTCGTCGATGGCCAAGAAGCTCACCGTTGTCGGCACCACCATCGGATCTCCCTTCTACATGGCACCCGAGCAGGCCCAGGGTCTCGAGACGCTCGACGCCCGCGCCGACGTCTGGGCGCTTGCTGCGATCACGTACGAGTGTCTTACCGGCCAGGTTCCTTTTCAGGGCATCAACGGGCCGAGCATCCTCCTGGCGATCCTCACCAAGGATCCCATGCCCCCCACGCAGGCCGGCAAGGGCGGCACCGTGCCCATCCCGCCCTCGATCGACCAGCTCATGGAAGTGGCGCTCGCCAAGAATCCGAACATTCGCACTCGCACCGTGGGTGCGCTCGCCGACGCAGTCGGTCACGCCTACGGCTTGTCGGGAGATCACCTGGCGTGGGCGTCCACGCCGCAAGCTACTCTCGGTCAAGCGATCCAGGCCGAGCTGCCTCGAATGATGGCGGCCCAACCGGCGGCGATGGGCATGATGTCCGATCCTTTCGCCGCTCCCGCGCCCGCCGGCGGCATGCACCCCATGGATCGTGCCTTCGCGGCGTCGCCGCGAACCATTCCCGATCGCGGCGACGACTTTGCCATGGGTGTCCCGAAGGGTACGCCCAAGTGGCTCTTGCCGGCGATCATCGGCGCGCTCGCTGTCGTGGCCGGCGTCGTCGGGGCTTTTCTTTTTCTCAGGTAGGCTGATGGGCGCCGGGCTGGCGCTAGCGATCCAGGTCGCCGCGTGTTACCCTTTTGCCTATGAACGCAGCGCTTCGAGGGCCCTCGTTGCTGGCGTTTTGCGCAGCGATGCTGGCAGGACTGCTCGCCGCAGCAACGGGTTGTGGCAAGGTGAGCGAAGCGGCGCCGATGGCCGTCGCAAGCCAGGCGCCGCCACCTTCGGGCGCCGGTCCGTCCGTTCCGTCGATGGAGAACGCAAACTACCGGGCCCAGATCCGCCCTGCCGGGGCGTGCAAGAAAGACCAGCTCTGCGGCGTCGAGGTGCTCGTCGAAGCCAAGGGCGACTACCACATCAACGACAAGTACCCCTACAAGTTCAAGCTCGAAGATCCCGCTCCTTCGGGCATGAGGTACCCCAAGCCCGTCGTCGGTAAAGAGGACGGGACGATGGACGAGCACAAGGTCGTGCTCAAGGTGCCCTTCGTGTCCGAGGGCACGGGCGACAAAAAGGTTTCCGGAACGCTGTCGCTCAGCGTGTGCTCGGCGGCCAATTGTCTCATGGACAAGCAACCGCTCGAAGTCACGGTGAAGGTCGAGTAGTGGCCGACAACCCGGGGGAGCGCGCGCTCGCGCATCTCGAGAAGATCGCGACGACGATCGAGAGTCGCTTTCGCGAGGGTCGGCGGGTGCTGTCGTTTCAGGAATACCTCGAGCTCTTTGCGACCGATCCCATCAAGTTCGCGCGCGATGCTGCGCGCTACATGCGCGACATGTTCGACTACTACGGCACGACGCCCATCGAGCGCCCGTGGGGGACGCTCACCCGCTACAAGCTCTTCGATCTGCCCTGGGAGACCGAGGGCAACCGGCGCGACGCGCTCGTCGGTCAGGAAGAGGTACAAGGCGAGCTCTATCGCGTGCTGTCGAACTTTGCGCAAGAAGGCAGGCCCAATAAACTCGTCCTTTTGCACGGTCCCAACGGCTCCAGCAAATCCACGGTTGCATCGTGCATGATGCGGGCGCTCGAGCACTACTCCAGCACCGACGAAGGCGCGCTCTATCGCTTCCACTGGGTGTTCCCCAGCCAGAAGACGGTGCGGGGGGCGATTGGTTTCGGCGGACCGCGCTCGGCGGGCAACCCCGGCACCAGCTATGCCCACCTCGACGAGGATCAGATCGACGCGCGGCTGTTTCTCGAGATCCGCGACCATCCCCTGTTTCTCTTGCCGACCACCCAGCGCCGTCAGCTCGTCG
>JBBSDY010000777.1:0-2355 GCA_038240245.1 Polyangiales bacterium | reverse complement strand
GTGCGTCTTGCCGTCGGTGAGAATGTCGGTCGGCTCGCTGGGAGCGATGGCGCCAGCAGCGGGAAGAGTGCCCGGGGCAATGCCTTTCAGAGCCGCGGGCTGGGCTGCGATCGGCGCGTCGACCTTGGCGGCCGTGTCTTCTTTGACTGAGAACTGCGAGGTCTGGGCCGGGTCTGACCCGCCCTTCAACGCGCCGAAGAGACTCTTGGTAGCAGCCATGGGGCTCATGCCCCGTTTTGCTGCGACGCCATAAGCGGCGCCGATGCCGAGCACGACGACGACTACGGCGGTCAAAAGGGTGCGCGAGCCGCCCTTTTTCTCGTAGGGATTGCTATCGAGCTCGGTCCGGACGGCCGGAGCATTGAGTCGCTGCGAATCCAGGGCCCGAACGGCGGGAGTCAGGCTCGAGGCCGCTTGCATTCTCTGCAGGTGAATCATGCCCGAACCGCTGCCCGACGCATGGCCTGGCTCTGACGATCCGTTGAATCCCGAGAAGGAAGAGGGCGGGGGGGGCGCCGAAGGGCGAGGCCTGGTGCTCTCGGGCGCGCCGTAGCTCACCGGCGGCGGACGGCTGCTGGCCGATCTTTGCGCGGCCTTGGCGGCCATTTCGGCCAGTGATGAGCGTTTTTCCGGTGGTTGAGATCGCTGCGGAAGGTCGGCCATCGATGCTTCTCCGTGCTGCTACGCGCTCTGCTTATCGGGCATGAGGGGCGTTGGTGTAGGGAAGACTCATGCTGGAGGGTTAATGCACTTCGGACCTCGGACGATCACTTCCGAGGACGTGATGTTGCTGAAGGTAGCTCAGCTTTCCTGTCGGTGCCTCCATTTCGGATGATCCGTTGGGGATCCTCGATAGGCGGGCTCCCCACGCCCGCCTACATAGACCTACGTTCAAGAATAGGTTGGGCCAGTCCCGGGCACCGTGTCCTCCCGCAGGGAAAGTCGGTGAAATTTGTGCTAGTCGACAGTCCGCGCGCCGATGCTCCGTCAGGCTACCGAGACCGTCCCCAAGCGTGCTGCTGCGCAGCCACTGGCCCATGCTCCGGCTGCGCCAACCGCTGATGCTCCTTCGCTCGAGCGCGAGCTTGCCGTGGCCGAGGGCGGACGGGCGTGGCTTCGCAAGCTGGCGGTGTGGGCCGTGCTCCTGGCTCTTGTTGCGGGAGGAGTCGTGTGGCGGATCAAAACGCGTCCACCGCCCCAAGCCCGCTATGTGCTGACGGCGGTCACCCAGGGTGACGTGGTCGAGGCCGTGCAATCGACTGGAACGGTGCAGCCGCTGACCCAGGTACAAGTCGGCGCGCAGATCTCGGGACGAATCGCCAACGTCTTCGTCGATTTCAACTCGGTGGTGAAGAAGGGCGACGTGCTCGCCGAGATCGATCCCACGCTCCTCGGGGCAACGGTCGATCAGAATCGCGCTCAGCTCGGCGCGGCGACAGCGCAGGTCGCACGCGCGCAGGCGTCGCTCACGAGCTCGCAAGCGGCGCTCGAGCGGGCCGAGAAGCTTCGCGCCGAAAATCTCGCCAGCCAGGCCGACATCGACCAGGCGCGCGGGCAGCGCGACGTCGCACAGGCCGACGTGGCCGCGGCGCAAGCACAGATCGTACAAACCAAAGCCCAGCTCAACTACTCGCAGACCAACATGACGTACGCGCGAATCTTCGCCCCCATCGATGGTCTGGTGGTGAGCAGAAACGTCGATCCCGGGCAGACCGTGGCCGCCAGCTTGCAGGCGCCCGTGCTCTTCGTCATCGCGCAGGATCTACGCAAGATGCGAATTTTGGCCGAGATCGACGAAGCCGACGTCGGCAAGCTTCGCGAAGACATGTCCGCCGAAGCCTCGGTCGATGCCTTCGCGGGCGAGACCTTCGCCGGCATGGTGAGCCAAGTTCGCTACAATCCCAACTCGGTTCAAGGCGTCGTCACTTACCTCGCCGTCGTCACTTACCTCGCCGTCGTCGATGTCGACAACCCCGACATGAAGCTTCGCCCCGGTATGACCGCGACGGTGACCGTGAAGACGCGATCGGTCAAAGACGTCTTGCGTCTGCCCAACGCGGCGCTTCGCTACAAGCCGACCCCGCCGCCGAAGGACGGAGCGAAAGAAGGCGAGGGAGCCAAGACGGACAACCGCACCGAGCCGCTTGCCCGGGGCAAGGGTCGCGTGTACCTGATCGAGGACAGCACGCCGGGCAAAGAGAGAGCGGAGCCGAAGATCATCGACATTGGCATCACCGACGGCATCAACACCGAGCTCAAGAGCACCGCCCTTGCGGTGGGAACGAAGGTCGTGACCGACGAGACCGACCAGGACGACGCGAAGAAACACGGCCCGCGGATATTCTAGTCGGGAGG
>JBBSDY010000776.1:0-2359 GCA_038240245.1 Polyangiales bacterium | reverse complement strand
TGCAGCGCGCCGCCTGCCTTGCCGGCAACGAGGATCGGATAGTCGGTGATCGAATGCTCACGACCATCGGCCACGTCGGAGCTCGCCAGGATCGCGGAGTTGTCGAGAACGTTGCCCGCACCTTCGGGGATCGCCTTGAGCGCCGCCAGGAGCTTCGCAAACTGCTGCATGGTGAAGATCGTGCTGGCGTGGACCAGCGGCTGGTCACCTGGCTCGTCGTGGGTGAGCCCATGGTGCCCGGAGTTGGCCATCACTTCCCAGAAGATGGTCGAGCCGACGCTTCCGCTGAACATGATGGAGAAGACACGCGTCTGATCGCACGCCAGCGACATGGCGACCAGGTTGCTCATCGCCTGCATCCTCTCGTCGATGGGCTCTTTGCCGCTCGCGGCTGGAAAGCTTCCGGTCTTGGTGGGAACCGTGCAAAGGGCGGGGGTGCCCGTGGGGTTGTCGGTGAGTCGGTTCTCGATGGAGCGCACGTTCTCGAGGTGCTGATCGAGCCGCGTCTTGTCGGTGGTGCCGACATTTTGCTTCAAGTTGGAGATGTCCGTCGACACCGCGTCGAGCACGCTTTTGCGCAGACCGCGGGTCGCGTTCGCGAGGGTGTTGCTCATCGCATTGGGAGCCACGAAGTCTCCCCCGAACAGGCGGTCGAAAGCCTTCGACGGATCGTACTCGGGCGGATTGAAGCTGTCGGGCCCGTTGTGAGACAGATAGTGGAGCGTGGTGCCCTCGCCGGTGGCAATGCGGTTGGAGATGCCCACCTCGAGCGAACGAAATCGGGTCGTCTGGCCGATGACCGCGGCGGCGACCTGATCGATGGTCGGCTTGCTGAAGGTGGAGACGTAGTTCGAGTTGGGATGCGGTTGCTCGACGAGAGGCGCGCCCGAGAGAATCCCCACGCAACCCGAGTGATGGCCGCGCTCATTGCCCGATTTGATCTGCATCCCGGACACCACCGAGACATAGTCCTTGATGGCCGTGAGGGGCTCGAGCTCGAGGCTCGGCGTCCAGCCGGCACCCGTGTTGACGGGAGTCCAGCGGTCGAGCTTGACGCCGTTACCCCAGAAGAAAACGCCTAGTCGCTTGGGGATTGCCGTGCCATCGGCGTGGGCCGTGCCATGGGAGTTGAACATGGCATCGAGCGGCGGAATGCACACCGCGACGGCTGCGCCGCCCAGCGCGCCCCGGAGCATCGTTCGCCGATTGAGCTGCCATTTCGCCATGAGATGTCCTCTTCGAGACCCTGGGAAAATCCTCAGTCGAGGTTTCCCCCGTAGCGGAAGCCCGCGCTGCTCACGAGAGCGACCAGCAGCGAGCGAAATCGATATCCATCGGTGGAAAGCTTGTCGGCCAGCGCAGAGATCAGCACCTCTTCGGAGTCGATCTCGACGTGACCCGTCGCGTAGCGGAAGATGCTGCGCGCCGCGCACGTGCCCAGGCTGGGGTGATTCTTGAGGGCCGTTCCGAGAGAGCGAGCATCCTGGAAGGCGACGCCGTCGAGATCGCCGCTTGCATCGATGTTCTGTCCCACGTCGGTGGTGCGATAGGCGCCGATGCCGTCGAAGTTCTCGAGCCCGAGGCCGATGGGGTCCATGACGCTGTGACACGCCGCGCATGTGCTGACCTGGCGGTGCACTTCGAGCTTCTGGCGCATCGTGCGCTGCGTGCCGCCCATGTCGACGGGGAGCTTGGTGTTGACGTTGGGGGGGGGAGGGGGAATCGACTGGCAGAGGAGAACCTCGCGAATGAACTTTCCGCGGCGGGTGGGCGAGCTCGAATCGGCGTGCGCGTTGAGCGCCAAGAAGCTCGCCTGGCCGAGCAAACCGGCACGCGGTCCCGAGTCGGGCAGCGTCGTCTTGACGAGATCGGCGCCGCCGGGAGCGGGAAGACCATAGAGCTTGGCAAGATCGCCGTTCAGGTAGGTGCTGCGCGTGTCGAAGAGCTGGCGAAGATCATTGTCGCCGTTCATGGCAATGTCGTCGAGCACGCGCAACGTCTCGCCGCGCATCGACGCGCCAACCGTGGCACTCATCTGCGGAAATACCGAGGGGAGCTGGGGAAGATCGTCGAGATCGGCCAGATGGAGCAGCTCGCCGAAGTAGCTCTGGGCGGCGGCGTGCGCCCGGGGTGAGGCGAGAAGGCGCTCGGCCTCGGCGCGAAGGCCCTCGTCGGTGGCGAGCTTGCCCGCCGCGGCGGCGTCGAGCAGCGCGTCGTCGGGGGTTGTGTTCCACAGAAAGTACGACAGCCGCGTGGCAAGCTCGAAGCCCTCAAAGACGCGGCGCGACGAATCGCCGGGATCAGGGCTGCCGAGCTCGGCCCGGTAGAGAAAGTGCGGCGATTGCAGCAGGCCGGCAAG
>JBBSDY010000775.1:0-2371 GCA_038240245.1 Polyangiales bacterium | reverse complement strand
TTTGCGGGTGCCCTCCTGCAGCTCTTCGCGCTCGATCGACGCGTGCGCGGGCTCGATCTAATGCGCCCGCTGGCCACTGGATGCATCGCGCTGGCGCCGATCATCGCCTTGGATTGGGGGCTGGCCGGAGCATGGCTAGCACGGCTCGACCTGTCGGTCGTGGCCTCGTGCTGCTCCACGACCCTCGACGAGGCCCGCCGCGAAGGGATCGCATACTGGCAAGGTCCCCGTCTCCTGGCAGTCTGGGGATCGCTCATTGGGGTTCCGCTCGCAATCGTGACGGCGTTGTTGGCGCTGCGACATCCGGGCAGAGGCATCGTCGCTCTCTCGGGGGCGCTTGCGTTGGCGGTGGCGCCACTTGCGTTCGGGGCGGTGACCTTCGAGGTTGCGCCTCACGTCTACGAAGTGCCACAGCACCTTTGTCCGTTTTGCCTTTTCAAGGCCGATGCCTATTTCATCGGCTACCCCCTTTTCGGCGCCATTTTTCTCGCGGTCGTGTGGGGTCTCGGTGCGGCGGCGGGCGCGCTCGTCTCTTCCGGCGCTCAGGCCGGTGACGCCTTTCCCGCCTTTGCTCGCTCGCGAATGACAAGACAGGCCTTCGCCTGGATATTCGCGCTCGCCCTCGGGGCTCTGCCGGTGATGATCTACGCCGTGGTCTCACCGCACGCTTCTCTTTTCCGATGATGGCCCGACGAACCATGATCTCGATCGTCCTGCTGTCGCTTGCGGGTGCCTGCCACCGGGCGCAACGCTGCGCCACGTGCGGGATGAAGATCGACCCCGCATCGGCGTGGGTCGCCTACCTCCAGACGGCTACCGGCGAGCTGGCCTTCGACACGCCTCGTTGCGCCCTCACCATGTGGCGCTCCGACCCTGGACGCGTGCAGCGGGCGCGATTTCGCGACTACTATTCGCAAGAGCTGAAAGATGCCGACGACCTTCGCTTCGTGCGCGGATCGGACGTACTCTCGCCCATGGGACCAGATCTGGTGCCGGTCGTTTCGGCGACTGCTGCGCACTTTGCGCGCGACCACAACGGTGCGCCGCCCGAGAGCGCACTCTACATCGTTCGCGAGGGCTTGCCGTGATCAACCTCGAGGAGCGCATCGCCACCGTGAAGGAGCGTATTCGTCGCGCTGCCGAAAGGGCGAAGCGATCGCCCGACGACGTGCGACTGGTGGCCGTGTCCAAGCGACACCCGGCAGAGGCCGTCAAAGAAGCATACCGCTTGGGCCTGCGCGCCTTCGGCGAGAACTACGCGCAGGAGCTCGTCTCCAAGGCGACCGAGATCGGTAGCTTGCCCGGCATCGAGTGGCACATGATCGGCCACCTACAAACGAACAAGGCCCGAACCGTTGCGCCCGTGATCGGCATGCTGCACACCGTCGATTCGACTTACCTCGCATCCGAGATGGGCAAGCGGGCCGCCAAGCTCGAGCGGACCATCGAGGTTCTCATCGAGGTGAACATCGCCAAGGATCCCGCGAAGAGCGGCTGCTCGCCGCCCGACCTGCAGTCCATTATCGACGCGGTACGAGCGTGCCCGGCGCTCGCCTTGCGAGGCATCATGACGATGCCACCGCACACCGATGATCCCGAACGGGCGCGACCGTTCTTCGCTGGCCTGCGCGCCCTGCAGACTCTCCACGGTGGCGCCGCGTTGCTGCCCGAGCTTTCGATGGGGATGTCCCACGATCTCGAGGCTGCGGTCGCGGAAGGGGCTACCATCGTGCGGGTAGGCACTGCCATTTTCGGCGAGCGAGAACGCTAGCACCATGGCCAAATCGAAAGCCAGAGGCCCCTCGAGCGGCGACGAAACCCTCTTCACGGCCGCCATGCGTCAAGATCCAGCGATGCTGCGCAGCTCGCCGCTTGCCGATCGCATGAGGCCGAGATCCCTCGACGAGCTGGTGGGGCAGGGCCATCTGGTGGGCGAGGGAAAGCTGCTCGGCCGGGCGATCGCCGAAGCCTTCATCCCTTCGATGATTCTCTGGGGCCCGCCCGGAAGCGGCAAGACGACGATCGCCCGCATCGTGGCCGAGGGAAGCGGGCGTTCGACCAAGTTCGTGCCCTTCAGCGCCGTGCTCGGCGGCGTGCCCGAGCTTCGCACCATCCTCGAAGAAGCCAAGCGAGCGAGGGCTTACGAGGGCATGCGAACGATCCTGTTCATCGACGAGATTCATCGCTTCAACAAGGCACAGCAAGACGCCTTTTTGCCTTACGTCGAGCAGGGAACGGTGACACTCATCGGCGCGACAACCGAAAATCCGTCGTTTGCGGTGAATGCGGCGCTGCTCTCGCGCTGCAAGGTGTTTCACCTGGAGCGCCTCGACGACGCTGACGTCGCTCGACTCGTTCGTCGGGCGCTCAC
>JBBSDY010000774.1:0-2382 GCA_038240245.1 Polyangiales bacterium | reverse complement strand
GTCTCGTCGTACAGCAACCCCGCGCTCGGTTGGGACGGCCCCGCGCACAACGTCGTGCCCACGACGCGCCTCGCGTGGTTCGATCTCGGCGCATCGGGCCCGATGCCCGCATCGGGCGCCGAGCTGCAGACCGCCGTCACGGCGATGGAGAACACCGCTTTTGGTTTTCTCGAGCGCACCGGTGACACGCGCGCCGCGGTCAACCCCGACTTTAGCCACGACGGGACCAAGATCGTCTACACATCCACCGAAGAAGCTGCGGGCGGCCACACCGGCGGTCTCATGAGGACCACGACCGAGAGCGACATCTACGTCGTGCCCTACAACGACAGGCACGGCGGGATGGCCACCAAGATCCAGGGAGCGTCGCAGTCGGGCATCGCCGAGTACTACCCCGACTTTTCCGCCGACGATCAGCTCGTCGCCTTCACGCGTGTCGGCAACATCAATGGCTACTTCTACTATCGCCCCGAAGGCGAGATCTACGTCGTGCCGTCGTCGGGCGGCGAAGCGGTGCGACTTGCAGCCAATGATCCGCCCCGGTGTACGGGCCAGACGAGCCCCGGCATCATCAACAGCTGGCCCAAGTGGTCGCCCTCGGTTCAGACGGCGAACGGCAAGCAGTACTATTTCATGATCTTCTCGTCGGCTCGCGCGTTCCCCGAGCAATTCGACCTTCCCAAAGATCAGTACAGCCCAGCGGATACGCGCGCGTCACAGCTCTACATGACGGCGATCGTCGTCGAGAACGGCAAGACCACGACGTACCCCGCCGTCTACCTGTGGAACCAAACCAAAAACACCAGCAACCTGACACCCGCGTGGGACGAGTTTCAGATCCCTCCCGTCGACATCAAGTGAGCCTCTGGCGCAGGACCCGAACGAGCCTCTTGCGCAGGACCCGAACGCGCCTCGTAGCTCGAGAGATCGTTATTGGCATGGCGCTGTCGGCGCGCCTTTGGCGATCCATGCGCTGATCATGTGCATGTTCTGCGGACCTTCGAGCCCGTCCGACGACGGCATGGGGTTACCCCTGATGCGGTAGCGCAGTCGAGCGTATTCGCCCGCGATGGGCGACGCCCATTTTGAGTCGGGCACCCATGGTTCCACCAGGTAGGGAATGAAATCCCCTTCGGCATGCAAAGGGAGAGGCAAGGTCGTGGGATCGAGCTTCGGGCACGTGCCAGCATCGGGCTCGACCCCCGCCTCGCCGAGGGCGGTCGTAATGTCGGAGCATTTGTAGAAGGCTGCATTGGGCTGCACCGTCAGGCTGCCCTGGTAACCACCATCAGCGCCAGGGGCGCAATGCATGCTCTCGGGGAGGACGGCGTCATTTTCCCCCGCCGGACAATGCAACATACCGATGATCATCTTGTAGAGGACGAAGCTATTGCCGGGATTGCCGGGATCTATGTACGGCATGTTGCCCACCAATGTGCCTTGTCCGGCTTGTCGCGGCGCGGCAGGATCGGGATCCGTCGCGCTCTCCGGTGCCACCACACGCTCATGGACGATCCTTGCAATCGCTCCGGCCACACCTCCGGCATCGGGGCCATCATTCAGTAGAAAAGCCTCTCCGATGGGACCGCGCTTCGGCAGCGAGGGCACGTGGCAGGTCGAGAGAGCACAGTAGCCACCCATATAGCTCGCCACGCTTTCCCCCACGCTTTGCGGCACCGTGCACGTGCCGAGCATGCACGCCTTCTCTACCGGCGTGCAGTAGTCGACCGTACGCCGCGGCTCGCAAGTCGGCAAAGGTGCCCCCCAGGGGCAGCCCTCGACCGACGTGACGCTCGCATCCACCGTGAGCTCGAATGACGTTTCTTGCGCCAGCGGCACACCATCGAACGCGCGGATGCCGGTTTCGTCGGTGTCGCTCTTCGGTGCGAGCACTCGCACTTTGTACTGGCCCGCGGCGAGCGGCCGCTGCGGCTTCAGCACCACGACGCGATCGACGGGATCGTATTCCACAGCGAGCGCGGCCGCGCTACCTGCCGCGCCCGTGCTGAGGCACGCATCGTTGCCGGTGCTGACGCAGACGCCCTGGCGCGTGGACGTGAGCGCGAGAAAGCGGCTGAACTGCATCCGAATGGTTCCCCCGGGCGCGGCCTTGACGTTGGCCTCGGGAAAGCGCCAGCCCATGGTCGGCGGCGGCCCTTTTTGGCCGTCCGAGAGGCGCTTCGACCCCTGATCGCATCCGAGCGCGAATCCTGCGCAGGCGATCGCGACAAGAGCAGCGCCCCGTCTCATGTGAGACTTGGACTACGGCGCCGGCTGAGGACTCGGACAAGTGGCCGTGACCGGCGCACCGGCGGCGATCCAGGCGCTGATCAAGTGAACGTTCTGCGGGCCTTCGGCGCCGCTCGGTGACGGCATCGGGTT
>JBBSDY010000773.1:0-2387 GCA_038240245.1 Polyangiales bacterium | reverse complement strand
TGTCGGTCGGCCTGGCAATGCGGTAGACTTGGGTCCGCCCCAACCGCACCATGGCGAGGTACCGATGAGTCGAGCCACCAACATTCACCTGACGGAATTGCGTACGCGCGCCATCTTGGCCCTCGCTATCACGCAGGCAGCGTGCGCCCACGGCATTGACCCCAGCGCTTCGTCTGGGCCCGCGGATGCTAGCCTTTCGCGCGCTGGTGGAAGCGCTACCGCAATGCCGTCCGAAGCCGGCGGTTCGGCGGGTCGGGGGGAGCTTCCTCAACATTTTCAGGTGGTTCGGCAGGCGTGCCGGGGGCCGGTGGAACGGACGACGTCTCCGACGCCGATGGGAACGAAATCGGACCTGGCGGAGGTGCGAATATCGACGCCACGGATGCCCCTCCCATCACCGTGCTCGACGCCTCTCGGCCGGTCGATGCCGCGCCCGACACCGGCTGTCCCACTCCGACGGCGTGCGCTCTGCGTGCTGCGCTCGTCCATCGCTACATGTTCGATGGTACGGGCGCGACGGCCACTGATTCGGTCGGCACCGCTCACGGCACGATCATCAACACGACGTTGACCGCAACGGGCTCGCTCGTTCTCGCGGGCGGCGTGACCGATCAATACGTGGATCTGCCCAACCACATCGTGAATCAACTCACCAACGCCACCTTCGAGGTGTGGCTCACCTGGAGCGGTGGCGGCAACTGGCAGCGGATCTTCGATTTTGGCAATTCGGACTCGACCACCGAGAACGTGCAAGGCGTTGGCTCGACCACGCTGCATATGACGCCTCTTGCCGACGGCGCGCACGTCTTGCGCTTCGCTTTCAAGCGCGCCGATCAGATGGTTGCGCAGGAGACCGATCTCGAGGCGACGATGCCACTGGCGAGCGGCGTCGTCGTGCACGTCGCCGGCGTCGTCGATGACGCCAACAACATGATGTACCTCTACCGCGACGGCGTTGCCCAGGGATCGAAGGCTTTCACCGATTCGCTTTCGCTCCTCAACGACATCAACAACTGGCTAGGGCGATCGCAATACGCGAGCGATCCCGAGCTCGGGGGAGCGTTGCATGAGTTTCGCATCTACAACGCTGCGCTATCGGCAGCGCAGATCCAGGCGAGCTTCGCAGCCGGGCAAAACCCCGCCTACCTGGCCAAGTAACTGCGTCGTGGCCAGAGCACGCGACGTTGTCGCTTCCACCGACTTTTGGTGTACACACGATGGGTGCCGCCGCGCCGGAAACGAGCTTCGAGCAGCGTCGCCGCGGGGCAGCCTCCGCCGCTCCAGTCGCTGGTACCTGCGTCCCTCAACGGACAGGCGCTGCTCACGCCGGTGGTCGCCAACACGTTCGACCAGCTTTCCGTCAACGTCGCCCTGTGGATCACCGGAGACTGGTGGTATCCGATCCACACCAATCCGAGCGTTCTCGATGTCGAATACGAGCACGTCGTGGCCTCGCGGCGCTGGACCTACAATCGGCGCTGCTTCGAACAGGTTCGGCAGACGCGAAGGACCGTCAGCGCCGAGCACACCGGCTTCTGGGACCTCTTCGTCCCCGTCCAGGACAAGAGCCAGGTGCGGGGCATCCTGGTGGCCGGCCCCATCGCCAAGACCCGTCCGACGGGCGCCGACATCCTGCAGCGTTGGCAGGCGATCACCGGATCACATGGGCGTCCCGCTGCTCCGGACTTTGCGCGGTACCTGTCGCTGACCCTGTCGACGCTCACGCTCGAAGGTCCGCTCTTCGACGCGTTCGAACGCCTGATGTCGTGCTTTGCAGGATTGGTGGCCAGTCGCGGCAACCCCGAGGCACTCGCCGCCGAGGCCGAGGCCATGCGCGTGCAGCTCGAAGAGGCTCGCTTCGCCGAGAAAATGTGGGAAACCGGCCGCGATCTCGTCGATGAGCGAACGTCGCGCGCGTGGGGCACTCATTCGCACTCCAAGATGACGGCGCTCGGCATCGAGCACATCCCCGAGCACGTCGTGGTCGGGCTGCTCCTCGGCAAGGGCGCCGAGCCCGATCCCGTCGAGGATCTCTTGCGACGCGATGCGTTTCAGCGCGCATCGGTCGCGCTGGCGCGCAAGGTTGGAGGTGTCGTGTGCGGTCGCGTCGGCGATCACGGCGTCTTTTTCCTGGTCGATCACAAGGGCAAAGGCGCACGCTCCAAGCTCACCGAGCTTGCGGCCCGCGCGACGGCGACCGCGTACCGATTCGGGCTCGATCTGCGCGTGGGGATCGGCCAGGCAACGGACGCTGGACCGATCCCGCCGCGCTACCATTCCGCGCTGTGGGCGGCCGAGAAGGCGCTCTCGCGCGGCGTTCGAGTCGTCTACGGCGAGCCGCAACCCGAACGGCTCGCCGAGCACTTGCGCCACCTACGAACCGAGCT
>JBBSDY010000772.1:0-2398 GCA_038240245.1 Polyangiales bacterium | reverse complement strand
GGCGTCGAACGCCGCCGCGTCGGGAGCGCTCTCGTCGACGGCGCGGTAGGCGGCCATCAAGAGCGCGGGACGAAAGCGCTTGCCGCCGCGCATGGTGAGGTCGCGAAGGGCATCGACGAGCGCCACGACATCGGGCCCGAGTGGCTCGGCGTCGGTCAGCTTGCGCTGGAAGAGCGATGACAGCCGTGTGTCGACGTCGCGACGCACCTCCTTGAGAAGCATCACGAACGGCTCGGGCGAGGCCGCCCCCGAGTTCTTGCGACCGGCCGGCAGCGCAGCCCTGTTCGAGCGGGGGGGCATGGGGATTTGGCGGGAAGCCTAGGGTTGCTCTCGTCGCGCGTCAATGCCGGCAAGCTCGGCTTTCACCTTAAACTTCCGGCACTTTCAAACAGATTTGAATTCCGTTAACTGGGCCTTGGTCCCCCGATTCGCGCTAGGCTGGGCCGCAGGACGGCATGAGCGGCGACGGAATCGGAAAGCGCAAGGCAGACCACATCGATCTGGCCGCCACGGGGGACGTCGGTTTCGAGCGCACGACCACGCTCTTCGAGTGTGTGAAGTTCGTCCATCAGGCGTTGCCCGAGCTCGCCCTTTCTCAGGTGGACACGTCGGTAACGCTCTTCGGCAAGCGTCTGCGCGCGCCCCTCGTCATTGCTTCAATGACGGGCGGCGTCGAACGCGCGCTGTCCATCAACCGTGAGCTTGCGTCGATCGCCGAGGAGCGCGGCTACGCGTTTGGATTGGGAAGCCAGCGGGCCATGCACCTCGACGCCGGCAAGGCAGCCACTTACCGCGTGCGTGACGTGGCCCCCGGCGCCGTGGTGCTCGGCAACTTGGGCCTCGTGCAGGCGCGACAGATGTCGACCGCCGAGGTTCGGGCGCTCGCCGACGACGTCGGAGCCGATGCTCTTTGCGTGCACCTCAATCCCGCGATGGAGATCGTGCAGCCCGGGGGTGATCGCGATTTCACCGGAGGCGTCGCCACGCTCGAGCGCCTCGTGGCGGAGCTCGGCATTCCGGTGGTGGTCAAGGAGACGGGGTGCGGACTGTCGCGCAGGACGGCACGCCAGATCCGCCAGGCAGGCGTCCGGCACGTCGACGTGTCTGGGGCGGGCGGCACCTCGTGGGTGGCGGTGGAAATGCATCGCGCACAGGGCGGTGAGAAGGCCCTCGGCGAGGCATTCCGCGAATGGGGCATCCCGACCGCGGCGAGCGTCGCGTGGATGGCCGAGGCCGGCTTCGAGTCCGTGATCGCCACCGGCGGCGTTTCCACCGGCCTCGAGGTGGCCAAGGCCATCGCGCTCGGTGCCACTGCAGCGGGGATCGCACGTCCCGTCCTACAAGCGCTTACCTCGGGTGGCCGGGCGGGCGCCGAGCGGTTTTTGGACGGTGTGGAGGCCGAGCTTCGCGCCGCCATGCTACTCGTCGGAGCGGGATCGATGGCGATGCTCCGCGCAGCCCCGCGAATCATCGTGGGTGAGCTATCGTCGTGGATGGTGCAAGGCAGCGCCGACGGTGAAATCCGTGATAGCGTCGTATGAGGGTGCGCGCGACATGACCGGAGACAAAAAGGGGCGGCGAAGCGATCATCCGCTTCCTGAGCTGAAGAAGGAGAGAGACTCCTTCATTCAGACGTTCTTCCAAAAAGGCGCGCAGTTCACGCAAGAGCTGGTGAACGAGAACTCGCGGTTGCGCAGCCGCGTTGCCGAGCTCGAGCAAGAGACGGCCAAGCTGTTGGCTCAGGTCGCCAGCGACGACGCCATGCGCGAGCTGCTCAAGAAAATCAACGATCTCGAAACGCAAAAGAAGGCGTTGCTCAACCGCTACGAGGAAGCCGAGGCGGCGTCGTCGCGCTGGGTCGATCAGTACGCCGAGGTCGAGGGCGAGCTCGCCAACTTTGCCAATCTCTACGTGGCAAGCTACCAGCTGCACGCCTCGCTCAGCTTTCGCACAACGGTCAGGCAGATCAAAGAGCTGCTCGAGCAGCTCGTGGGAGCGCACTCGTTTGCGGTCTACCTCGCCAAGTCCGACGGCAAGACGCTCGCCCCCATCGTGTCCGAGCGCATGGGAAAGCCCAGCCCCATCCCCATCAATCCCAGCGACGGAGGCATCGGCGAGATCTTCTCGACCGGCGTGCCCCGAATCGAAAAGGGCGATCTCCGATCAGGCTCGATGGACAACCCCGTTGCGCTGGTGCCCATCAAGATGGAGGACAAGGTCGTGGGGGTCTTCGCCATCTTCGCCACCCTCGAGCAAAAGACGAGGTTTTTGCCCGTCGACTTCGAGCTGTTCAAACTCATGGGGGCCCACGCCGCCGAAGCTCTGGTTTGCGCGTGCCTCTTTGCCGCTGCCGATCACCAAATTCCCAGCTTCGACTCCTTTTTCGATCCCGAGCTCT
>JBBSDY010000771.1:0-2403 GCA_038240245.1 Polyangiales bacterium | reverse complement strand
GTCTCTGCCCCAGCCAGATCGCCGTTATGGACCTGCGAACGGCGCCGCTGTGGTGTTCATCCATGACTTCTCGGTGCTACTCGGGGATGGGATCTCCGCGGCCGCGACGCTCTTCGCGAAAACCTTCGATGCCGGAGTTGAATTCGCCGGCGATGTCGGGGTCGAACTGCGAGCGTGCACAGCGCTCGATTTCGGCAACCGCGATCTCGTGAGGTAGGGCTTGCCGGTAGGCGCGGTCGCTCGTCATGGCATCGTAGGTATCGGCAACGGCGATGATGCGCGCCATGATGGGCACGTCGTTGCCCTTCAGCCCGAGAGGATAGCCCTTGCCGTCCCAGCGCTCGTGGTGAAGGTGCACGCCGGGAATGAGCGGGTGCAAGAACTTGATCGGGTCGAGGATGTCGCGGCCGAAGCCGGGGTGCTTCTTGAAGATCTCGTATTCGGTGGTCGACAGCTTGCCTGGCTTGTTGAGGTTGAGCACGCAGCCAATCTTGCCAATGTCGTGCATGAGCGCGCTCTGGCGCACGATCTCGACGTCTTCGACGGAGAAGCCCAGGCGGATGGCCAAATACGTGGCGTACATGGCCACGCGATCGGAGTGGCCCGATGTGTAGCGATCCATCTTGTCGATGGCCTTGGCGAGGCCTTCGATCGTTTGCTGAAAGGTTGCCCGCAGATCTTGGTAAAGACGGGCATTCTCGATGGCCGCCGCGGCGCGCGAGCCGATGATGCTCAGCATCTTGCGTTGCCCCTCGTCGAATCGCTTGCCCCCGGTGACCGAGCCGCACGCGATCCATCCGAGGAGGCGTTGCTTCATCTTGAGCGGGACGGCGGTGAACGATACGAGCGCCGGTTCGACCAGACCGCTGAAGAAGCGCTGGCCCTTGGTCCCCTGCTCGACGAGCGTCGGATCGGACGCGAAATGCTGAGCCAGCGTTTGCGGACTGAGCTGGGGGATCTTGGCGTCGATCTTGAGGTCGGGGTTGATGATGTGCTGGCGCTCGCAGAAGTTGCCCTCGCCATCGTCGAGCCAGGTAGCGACCAGATCGGCGTGCATCTCGTGGAGCGCGCTGTCGGCGACGGTGCTGAGCACCTCGTCGAGTGAAAGGCTGGCGGCAATGGCCTCGCTCACCTTGTAGAGACTGAGCGCTTCTTTGAGGCGCAGGTTCTCGGCCGAGAGCCGCTGCTTCTCGAGGCCGCGCTGGACGATCATCGTGACTTCTTCGACCTTGAACGGCTTCAAGATGTAGTCGTACGCGCCGCGCTTCATGGCATCGATCGCCGTCTCGACGGTGCCGAATCCGGTCATGATCACGGTGAGCGCATTGGGCGCGACCTTGGCCATTGCTTCGAGCAGCTCCATGCCGCCCATCTTGGGCATCTTGAGATCGCTGATGACGAGGTCGTAGTGCGAGCGGGCGAGCTCGGCCAGTGCGCTCGAGCCGTCTTCCGCGGTGCGAACCAGGTAGCCCTCCATGCCCAAGAACTCGGCGAGGATCTCGCGGATGAACTTCTCGTCGTCGACGACAAGGACGCGAGGCCGCTCCTCATGCGACGTGGGCTGAGTCATCTCAGCACCTAGCCTATCACCACTCGTTTGGTGACATCGAGGCCAAGTAGCCCAGGCGCCCGAGGACCAAGCAGAGGTCACCCGGGAGGGGCTCGTCCACTCGGATCAGCGCCCGGGTGCGAGGATGCTCGAATTCGAGACGGGCGGTGTGCAGGAAAAGGCGGTCCAGGGCATATTTCTCTTCGAAGTGTCGGTTGGTGGGAGCGTGGCCGTAGCGCGAGTCGCCGACGACCGCGTGGCCGATCCGGGCGAGCTGGCGAAGCAGCGGTGCATGCGGGACGCATTGTTCGGTTGTCACCTTCAAGAGCGAATGACCTCCGGCGGGCGTGAGCCGCTCGTAGCGCGCCTTGTCTCCGATCTTGCCCTTCTTGTGGCTCGAGCCCTTGGCCAGGACGACGTGCAGTTGCCGTGAGCCGGGACCGCGGAGCGCGGTATCGAAGAGGGCGAACGATCCCGCTTTTTTGGACCAAACCGAGATTCCACTGGACTGCTCCGCGGTTGACAAGAGCAGGCGCTCGTTGCCTCGCGCCTTGTCCTGGGGCGCGTGGCCGGGCTTGGAAACGATGCGAAGGTCGTCGTCTTCGTAAAGCGAACGAGCTTGCGGTGGATCGCGCCGGACCAGCAGTGCAACCGTTTCGACCTGATCGGTCAACGGGATCATGTCGACGGGTTGGATATCGTCGGCCTGGTAGCCGAGCTGGGCCAGGTGAGCCAGATCGCGGGCGAGCGTATCGGGATCGCACGATACGTAGGCGACCGCGCTCGGTGCGAGGGCGGCGATAGCCTTGCGCACCGCGGGCGCCATGCCGCGGCGTGGCGGATTGGCGATGATG
>JBBSDY010000770.1:0-2405 GCA_038240245.1 Polyangiales bacterium | reverse complement strand
GGTCCGATCCCATGCGGTAGGTCAAGCCGAACTCGCCGGTGAACGACGCACCATCGCGCTTGAGCTCTTTGCCTCCCTGGGCGGCGATCGTAATGCGGGGATCGCGTAGACCAATCAGCGCGACTTGCCCGAGACCTCCGATGCCCGAGCGTGGCGGGTTGGTGCAGAAACCAACCTCGCTGACGCCAGTCACGAAACCTTCGAGCCCCCATTCGACCCCCCGCCGGGGACCGAACGTGTAACCGACGAAAAATCCTATACCGACGGTGGTCGATCGGGGGTCTGCTGCGCCTCGGCGGAGCGCGGAAACGCGGCGACAGCAGCGGAAATGAGAGCGAGCCGCAAAAGCGTTTGGCGTCGAGCGGCCCCATTTTCTCCGCGGAATGTGAGCGACCTCATGACCCCGCCGCCCATGGTAACCCATCGCGCGAGATCCTTCCCTTCCTGATTGGCTTGCCTTATGGTCCGCAGGGTCGCCGGTGAGCGCCAATGGATGACGAAGTCGCCAGTCTGAAGAGAGAGCGAGACCTCTACCGGCAACTCCTCGAGCTCGGTCTTCAGGACGACCCCGAGACGTTTCTCGAGAAGGCGCTCTCGCTGTTCATCGACGCGGCGGGCGCGCGCAGGGGCTGCCTCGAGCTTCGCGACCCCGCGGACGATGCAGAGAAGTCGACGTTCTTCATCGTGCGCGGAATGGAAGACGACGAGCTTGCGTCGGATGGGTTTTCACGGTCCGTGATCACCGAGACGCTTGCCACGGGCGAAACGGTCCTCACTGCATCGGCCATGACCGATCCTCGTTTTAGCAAGCAGAGGAGCGTCCGGGCCCAGCGGCTCGAGGCGGTCCTGTGTGCCCCCATCGGTCTCGCTCCCGTTCTCGGCGTGATCTACCTGCAGGACAGAATCGGGCTCGGCCCGTTCACCGTCGAGGACCAGCGGCGCGCCGAGCTCTTCGCCCGTCACGTGGCCACCTTTTCCGAGAGGCTCCTGGCACGACGCCGGCGCACGCTCGAGCACGACAAGACGCAGCAGTTTCGACACCGCTTGAAGATCGACAACATCGTCGGCACCAGCGAAGCACTCGCGTCCGCCTTGCAGCAGGTCGCCCTGATTGCTCCGCTCAACATCGGCGTCCTGCTGACGGGCAGCTCGGGAACGGGAAAGACCCAGATGGCGCGCGCCATCCACGACAACAGTCCGCGCGCGGGTGGCCCGTTCGTCGAGGTCAACTGCGCGACTCTTGCAACCGAGCTCGTCGAAAACGAGCTGTTCGGCGCGGTGCCGGGCGGTCACTCCACCGCCATGAAGAAGGTCCAGGGCAAGGTCGAGGCCGCCGAGGGCGGCACGCTGTTCCTCGACGAGATCGGCGAGCTGCCTACCCGCTCGCAGGCCAAGTTGCTCCAGCTCCTGCAGTCAGGCGACTACTACCCCGTCGGCGCGGCCGTGCCACAGAAGGCGAACGTCCGCGTGCTGGCTGCCACGAATGCCGATCTGAGCACCGCCGTGACCGAAAAGCAGTTTCGCCAGGATCTCTTCTATCGGCTGAGCACATTTCCGATTCGCGTTCCTGGTCTGTCCGAACGACGCGATGACGTCGCGGCGCTTGCGCTCTACTTCTGCAAGAGCACATGCGAGACCAACGGGTTCCCGGCGATGGAGCTCTCGGCGGGAGCCATTCTCGCGCTCGAGCACGCCGAGTGGCCGGGCAACGTGCGCGAGCTGTCCCATCTGGTCGTGGCGGGGGTCGTGCGGGCCCACGGTGACGGCAGCTTGCGCGTGGAACGACGACATCTTTATCCCGCCGACCGAAACACGTCGACGCGCCCATCGGATCGGGTGCCGGTGACGTTCCACGAGGCCACTCGCCGGTTTCAAGAAGAATTCATGCGCGAGGCGCTCGACAAACATGGCTGGAACATTGCCGCTGTCGCCCGAGCGCTCGATCTAACGCGCGGGCATATTTACAATCTGATGGCAACGCTGAGGATCCAGCGACCCGGCGGCGGAGGCTAGACCACCTGAAAACTTCATGAAATGCTCACTGAATGGGCATCTCATGAGGAAAAGCTCGCTAGTCAAGACCCGTCCGAGATAGGCTACGGACGTTGTCACCCCCCGCGACGTGATCCAGGATGGTTCCAAGCAAGAGCGAGCGTACCCTCCCTTCGAGCAGGTCTGACCAACCGGCCGAAGTCGAGCCCATCGCGGTCGTGCTGAGTCCCCCGACCAGCGACGACGCCTCCGTCGAATCAGGAAGCCCACGAAGCGCATGGGAGGCCGCACCCCAAAGTGGCAAGGCGACCATCGGCAACACGAGCCGCTTCGTAGAACGCTCGCTCCTTGGCGTCGGCGGCATGAACAAGGTGGTGCGAGCATTCGACAGGGACCTTCGCCGCGACGTCGCG
>JBBSDY010000769.1:0-2406 GCA_038240245.1 Polyangiales bacterium | reverse complement strand
GCGCTCGAGCAGGCGCAGAGGTGGCGCCCGTCGACGCCCAGCGCATCGTCGTTACGCCCACCGAGCTCGCGGTCGTCTCGTCGCGCGGCGGCGATGGCTCCCTGCCCGCCGAGATCCCGTTCGGCTCGGCAGCGGGCGGGTCGATGGTGGTGCTGCTCAAGTTCCCGACCCCATGGGGCAACCGCGCACGCATTGCCAGCGCGTTTCTCACGCTCGAGCCATCCCGGGGAGCACCAGCCGGAAGTCAGCCGGTGGCCATCGCGGTCTCGCGAGTTCTCGAGCACTGGTCGGATTCCAGTGTCACGTGGGCACGCTTGCCGAAGCTGTCGGCAGTCGAAGTGCGGGCCGTGGCGGTCAGCGGGCCGCCTGGCACCCTTCGCATCGACGTGACCTCCATCGTCGAGCGGTGGACCCACGGGCGAGCCGACGATCAGGGCATCGCACTCACCGCCGCCGCCGAGTCCGCGGTGGGCGCCGTCTACTCGACCGGCGTATCGGGCGTGCCCGGCCCCAGGCTCGACGTCTACCTTCGATGACGTATACCTTCTCCCCGAGGACAATTGCCCCCCCTGCTCGCTGTCCGTAACCTGGTCACGTCCTTTCGCACCGATGCCGGCGTCCTGCGCGCCGTCGACGGGGTTTCATTCGACGTCCCCCAGGGCAGCACTGTCGGCATCGTCGGCGAATCGGGCTGCGGTAAGAGCGTGACGTCGCTTTCCATCATGCGGCTCATAGCGTCGCCGCCGGGCAACATAGAATCGGGCGAGGTCCTGTTCAACGGCCAGGACGTGCTCAAGCTCACCGAGCGCGAGATGCGATCGATGCGCGGGCACAAGATGTCGATGATCTTTCAGGAGCCGATGACCTCGCTCAACCCGGTCTACACCGTGGGAAGCCAGATCGTCGAGGTCATCCGTATCCACCAGAAGGTCTCGCGATCCGAGGCCCGCAAACGAGCCGTCGAGATGCTGCACCTCGTGGGAATCGCCTCACCCGAAACGCGTGTCGACTCGTACCCGCACCAGCTTTCGGGCGGCATGCGCCAGCGCGTCATGATCGCCATGGCGCTCGCCTGCGAGCCTGACCTGCTCATCGCCGACGAGCCCACCACAGCGCTCGACGTGACCATCCAGGCCCAGATCCTCGATCTGCTGCGCCGGCTGCAAGAGAAAATGAAGATGAGCGTCATCCTCATCACCCACGATCTCGGCGTGGTGGCCGAATTTGCCCAGCAGATGGTGGTCATGTACGCGGGCCGCGTGGTCGAAGAGGGACCGGTGGCCGATCTGTTTGCGCACCCCAAGCACCCCTACACCGAGGGTCTGTTGCACAGCATCCCGCCGCTCGGCCAGAGCCGATCCGAGGGCGGCAACAGGCCGGCGCGCCTTCCCACCATCAAGGGCATGCTGCCCGATCTGCTCCATTTGCCCAGGGGCTGCAGATTCGAAGACCGCTGCACGTATTCCGAAGCTCGCTGTCGCGAGGCCGAGCCCGAGCTCGTGGCGGTCGGCCAAGCGAGCGACGGCAGGCGGTCGCGGTGCTTCTTCATTGACAAGGTGGGGACGCGATGACCGAATCGGTGCTCGACCTCGGAAAGCCCCGCAAAGAGGCCAAACCGGCCGCGCGCACGCGCGCGCTCGTCCGGGTCGAGAACCTCGCCAAGTTTTTTCCGGTGCGGCAGGGCGTCTTTGGCAAGCTCAAGTTCCTTCGCGCCGTCGACGGAGTGAGCCTCGAGGTTCACAAGGGCGAAACGCTGGGGCTCGTGGGTGAGTCGGGATGCGGCAAGAGCACGCTCGGCCGAACCATCCTGCGACTGACCGAGCCCACCTACGGACGCATCGTCTACGACGGCCAAGAAGTCGTCCCCATGAAGGCCAACGAGCTTCGCGCTCTGCGCCGCAAGATGCAGATCATTTTCCAGGATCCCTACTCGTCGCTCAATCCGAAGATGACCGTGCGTGACATCGTCGGCGAGGCATTGCGAATCCACAAGCTCGTGCGCGGCGCCGCCGACGAAGAAGCGCGCGTCGCGCAGATACTCGACAAGGTGGGCATGCGCCGCGAGGCGATGGATCGCTATCCCCACGAGTTCTCGGGGGGCCAGCGACAACGCATTGGAATCGCGCGCGCCCTCGCGGTGGAGCCGGAGTTCATCGTCTGTGACGAGCCCATCAGCGCTCTCGACGTCTCGATCCAGGCGCAGATCATCAACCTCTTGCAAGACCTGCAAGAAGAGCTCGGCCTGTCTTTTCTTTTCATCTCGCACGACCTCAAGATCGTGGAGTACATGAGCCACCGCGTCGCCGTCATGTACCTGGGGAAGATCGTGGAGACGGCTTCGTCGGCGGCTCTCTTCGACAAGCGCTACCATCCCTATACGAGGGCATTGCTCTCGGCCATCCCCGT
>JBBSDY010000768.1:0-2409 GCA_038240245.1 Polyangiales bacterium | reverse complement strand
GTTACTTCCTTATTTGCTTCCGCGCTGGCTTCTTGTGGAGGCACCGCATCTGCGCCGCCGGTCGCGCCGACAGCCACCGCACCCACACCGCCCACCGTGACGTCCAGCGCGCCAGCGCCCCCCGCCGCGCCGGTCAACGATCGCATCGATCCCACGCGACCCGCGCTCACCATGCCCGCCGCCCCGAAGAGCGTCACGCGCGGCGAGGACGTCGGCGCATGGCGCTACATCGTCGTTGACCAGTTCGGATACCGACCGGAGATGAAAAAGGTCGCCGTCTTGGTGGATCCTCAGGATGGTTTCAACGGCAATGACGAGTTCACGCCCGGCTCCACCTACGAGGTGCGGCGCTGGTCGGACGCGAAGGTGGTGTTCTCGGGCAAGCCGACTCCATGGAACGACGGCAAGGTGCAGGCGAACGTCGGCGATCGCGGCTGGTGGTTCGACTTCTCTGCGGTCACCGAGCCCGGCTCGTACTTCGTGTTCGATTCCGAGAAAGGCCTGCGCTCGTACCGCTTCGAGATCGGAAAGGACGTCTATCGCGATGTCATGAAAGCGGCGCTGCGCATGTTCTATTTCAATCGCGCCAACTTCGCCAAGAAGAAGCCCTTCGCCTGCGTGGGAAATAAATGCTGGGAGCAGGGTATCGACTACGTCGGTCCCGGCCAGGACAAAGAAGTGCGAAGCGTCTCCGATCGCACCAATGCCAAAACCGCGCGAGATCTGGCGGGCGGGTGGTGGGACGCGGGCGACGTCAACAAGTACGTCACGTTTGCGCGCACGCCGGTGCACAACCTCCTCAGCGCCTACCAGGAGAAGCCCAAGGCGTTTGGCGACGACAACAACATCCCCGAATCGGGCAACGGCATCCCCGACATCGTCGACGAGCTCAAGATCGAGCTCGACTGGCTGATGAAGATGCAGCCCAAGGACCTGAAGGGCGGCGTGATCGTCAAGATGGGCAACGCCGAGCATGGAGGCCCACTACCCGCCGAGGACAAGCAGGCGCGCTTCTACTACCCCGAGCCGTGCTCGGCGGGCGCCATCGCTGCGGCGGGCATGTTCGCTCACGGCTCGCTCGTTTTTCGCGGCTTTCCCAGGTTCAAGGCCTACGCCGCCGAGCTCGAAAAGCGCGCGGCCATGGCCTTCGACTGGTACCAGACGCACGAAAAGAGCACGACGTGCGACGACGGCACCATCAAGGCCGGCGACGCAGACATGTCGCTCGACGACCAAGACGCCGAGGCGGTCGTGGCAGCCATCTACTTGCTGGCCGGCAAGGGCGACAAGAAGTACGACGAGACGATTCAGAAGCTCCACGACAAGACGCGACCCTTCAAAGAAGACCGGTGGTCGGTCTACGACGCGCACCAAGGCGAAGCGGTGCTCTACTATACGACCCTCGCCAAGGCCGATCCCAAGCTGAAGGACACGATCGTGGCCTTGAAGAAGGAGCAGGCCGCGAAGGCCGATCTCTACAAATTCCGACCCGAGCTCGACCTCTACCTCGCCTACGTCCGCGACGACTCGTACACCTGGGGGAGCAACCAGGCGCGCGCCAATTTTGCCAACACCAACTACGAGATGATCCAGTATGGGCTCGCCGCGGATGCCGACAAGAAGTCGTACATCGAGCGAGCCGAAGGCATCGTTCACTCGTTTCACGGAGTCAACCCGATGCAGCTCGTCTACCTCACCAACATGTCCGCCTATGGGGCCGAAGACTCCGCCAACGAGATCTTCCACTCCTGGTTTCGTGACGGCGATCCCAGGTTCGACAGCGCCAAGACGTCGGAGCTGGGTCCCGCGCCTGGCTACGTGCCGGGCGGTCCCAACCACTCGTATTGTCCGGCCAAGGACCACAAGTGCCACACATCCCTCGTGACGCGCCAGCCATCGCAGAAGGCGTACCTCGACTTCAACACCAGCTGGGCTCCCGACAAGGAATACGACGTCTCGTGGGAAATCACCGAGCCGGCGATCTATTACCAGGCCGCGTATGTGAAGATGCTTTCGAAGTTCGTGGGCGACTAGGAAAGTCGGTTCCCGCGGGTGTGGCGTCCTTCTTGATGAAGACCCGAGGATTTCGCGGATCGGGGCGCCCGACGGCTTCGGCGAACGACTCGGCGACGCCGGCCGCGATGTCCATCACCGAGAAACCACGCGCGATACGGATGTTACCGACGCTCGAGCCCTGAATGCCGCCGCGCCGGCATGCCATGGCGAGCAAGCGACGAGCATCGGCTCCTTGCTCCTGGCCCCAGGAGATGCGAAACGGAACGAAGCTTCCCGACGCCTGGCGATGCGCCGGGCGAGGAGAGGAGGCCGGTGCTTCTGCGGCTCTTGGTCTGGCGTGGCCCTCGCGCCCGGTCGACTTAGCTCGCTCGGCGGGGGAGGCGGTCGTTTTCC
>JBBSDY010000767.1:0-2419 GCA_038240245.1 Polyangiales bacterium | reverse complement strand
TCGCACCCGGTGATCAGCGCGATCGCGTCTTCGTGAAAAGAGCGCTCAGCACGAAGAGGCCGGCCAGGCCGGCGCCCGTGTAGAGGCAGTAACGCGCCAGGTGATCTTCGTGGTGCAGGTGCAGCACGAGCGCGCCCATCGCAGAGGCCATCGCGCCGACCGCGTAGACAGCCTGGCGTACCGCGGCGTAGAGAAGACGCGCGCCGTCGAGTAGACCCTTCACCTTGACCTCGAGCTCGCCACGCACCGCGCGGGTGAGGTATTTTCGAAGGTCGACGGGAAGCGTCACCGCTTGCATGGCCATGTCTTTCACGGCCTCGAGAGCGATCTTCGTCCAGTCGCGTTCACCCAACACGAACTCTTGCAGGTAGGGTCCCACCACGTCCATCGGGCGCATCTCGGGATCGAGCTGCGTGCAGACCCCGGTCAGAAGGAGCAGCGTTCGCTCGAGCAGCACCCAGTCGCGCGGCACGTGAAACACGCCCGAGAGCTCGCGAAGACCGATGTTCATGCGCCGCAAGTCGAGCAGGTTCTCGAAGCCCCGCAAGGGATCGATCTTGATGTCCTTCAAGTTGAAGCTCCCCAGCTTGATCTCGTCCTGAAACCGCTGGTGAAAGTACTCGATGACCTTCTCGCTGACTTCGCCGTCGTCGGAGCGCGCCAAGAAACCCATCTTTTTCAGGGCCCGCACAAGACGGTTGGTGTCGCGACGAATGACTCCTTCCAAAAATTCTGGGATGCCCTCGCGCATGCTGGGCGACAGCTCGGCCACCGCGCCAAAGTCGAGCAGCACCAGCGAGCCGTCGGCGCGCGCCAGCATGTTCCCGGGGTGCGGATCGGCGTGGTAGATGCCATCGACGAACATCATCTGGCAGTAGGTGCGAACGATCTTGCGGGCGAGCGCCTTTCGGTCGATGAGGGCGGCGTCGATGGCGGCAGTGTCGCCGACCTTCACGCCCTCGACGAAGGTCGCCGTGAGCACGTGGCGCGTCGAGAGCTCGGGCACGACGACGGGAAAGACCACCATCGGATCGCCGGTGAAGTTGTTGGCGAGTCGTTCGATGTTCTTCGCCTCGCGCTGAAAGTCGAGCTCTTCGGCGATCATCTGGCGGATCTGGTGGTAATAGGCATCGAGCCCCTGCACGGGGACGAACACCTGAGCGATGGTCATGATCCTGCGGATGGTCTTGAGATCGAGACGCGTGATTTGATCGATGTCCCGGTGCTGCACCTTGACGGCGACGCGCGTCCCATCGAAAAGAAAAGCCTCGTGCACCTGGCCGAGCGACGCGCTCGCCAGCGGCCGCCGCTCGAAGCGAGCGAACACCTGATCGACCGGGCGTCCCAGATCGGAAAGGATGCGCTGCTCGATGTCCTCGAACGGTCGCGGCGGAACTTGATCCTGCAGACCCTCGAGGCCGGTGCGAAACTGCTCGGGGAGAAAGTTGGCCATGATGCTGAGCAACTGGCCCACCTTGATGAAGAGCCCTTGCAGCTTGATGATCGTCTGCTCCACGCGCAGGGCATTGCGGCGGTGGGCCTCGGCGATGCGGTCGTCGTACCAGCCCTGCCCGAAGATCTTGCCTCCGATTCCGAGGGAGACGTACGAGAAGATCACCTGAAACGTGGTCCAGTAGGCGCGGACGAAGCGGTAGCTCTGGACGCGCGGACGCACGGGAACGAGATCGCCCTTGTCGGACCGTACTCCCAGGCCGCTCGCGTCCGCCACCATGGCCGAAAGGCTACCAGAAGCTCGCTTGTTTTTCGGCCCACTCCGCCATGCGGTCGTAGGCCATGGGTCGCACGCGGCGAATGACGTCGTTGTCGCGGGTGGGATGAACGCGGTTGGTGAGCAGCACGCCGACGAGCTCGCGCTCGATGTCGCACCACACGCTCGTTCCGGTGAAGCCGAGGTGGCCGATGGTGCTCCTGCCGAACTTTTCTCCGGACGACGACCCGCGCTCGCTTTTTCCATCGAAGCCGGCGCGCAGCGTTCCCGAGGGTCGCGGCTTCACCAGGGGCCAGAGCTCGTCCTTGCCGAGAAACCAGTCTAGCCGGCCGTGGAGAACATCGACGACCGCGCGTCCCACGGCAAGCACACCCGCGGCGGTGCCAAACAAACCAGCGTGTCCCGATGCGCCATCGCCACCATGGCACCATGCGTTCTCGTCATGGACGAAACCGCGGATGGTCCCCCCCCGCCAGGCAACGATCTCGGTCGCGGCCACGCGACGATCGAAGGTCGCATCGCGCGCGCGAATCTGGCGCGCCGATCCGACCTCGGCGCCAAGAGGTTCCGTCACCTCGCGCAAGATGATGCGATCGAGGGGCTCACCGCACGCGCGCTCGATGAGCTCGCCGACCAGCAGATAACCGAGATCGCTGTAGCAAGCGGTAAATCCATCGCCGGCCACGGCTC
>JBBSDY010000766.1:0-2434 GCA_038240245.1 Polyangiales bacterium | reverse complement strand
CGAGCGTCTCCTTGGCGACAACGATGAGAGCTTTCTGCGCGCGCGCCATGAAGAACGCGGTGCGCACGTTGAGTACCGAGGTGAGCTCGGTCGCGCGTTGCAATTGCTGCGTTGCCTGGGCGCTCGACTCGGCGGCACGCCAGCGATTGGGTGTTTCGCCGAAGTCGTAGATGAGCTGGGTTGCGCCCACTCCGAAGTTCCAAAATCCGAACGTGTCGAAGGGCGATCGCTGGCTGTTCAGGATGGGAGCGCCGGCGCGCGGTGTCGGGTTGGCCGTGCTGCGCGAGTACGACGCGGAGCCGGTGACTTGCGGAAGAAGTGGCGCGCGAGCCTCGTCGGACCGGGCCTCGGCCGCGGCGGTCTGCGCCTGCGCTTGTCGGAGCTGGGGCTGGTTGGTGATGGCCGCCTTGGTGGCCTGCTGCAACGTAATGACGTGGGCGGCGGGCTGGGGGGCAGGCGCCGCCTGGAGCAAGATGACCGACGTGACGATGGAGAAGGCGCCCATCACTCGTACCTGAGCGCTTCGATGGGATCGAGTCGCGATGCCTTGCGCGCCGGGTACAGACCAAAGCCCACACCTACCAGCGCACTGAACGCCACCGAGATGATGACGATGTCGGGGCGCACCAGCATCGGCCATCCGAATTTTGCCGCGAGCTTGGCGCCGCCGACGACGCCGATCACCACGCCGATGATGCCTCCCATGACCGAGAGGGTGAGCGCCTCGACCAAAAATTGCGACAGAATGTGGTGGGGCTTGGCTCCCACGGCCATGCGAACGCCGATCTCGCGCGTTCGCTCGGTGACACTTACGAGCATGATGTTCATGATGCCGATGCCTCCCACGAGGAGCGATACCGCGGCGATGCTGGCCAAGAGCGTGGTCAGCGTTTTGGTGCCCTCTTGCTGGGCACCGGCGATCTCGGCCAGGTTGCGAATCGAAAAATCGTCGTCGACGGCCTGCGCGATGTGATGCCGATCGCGCAGGAGCGCCGTCACTGCATCCTGCGCCCGGGTGGTATCTTCCGCGGACACGGCGCTGACGAAGATCGTACCGGAGAGGTACTTTTGAAGACCGCCCTGAATCTTTGCCTGGAACGTGGTCACCGGTACGAACGCTCCGTCGTCGTAGTCTTGGCCGGTCGGCGACTGACCTTTTGCCTGCAGCACGCCGATGACCTGAAAGGGAGTGTTCTTGATGCGCACCACCTGACCGACCGGATCGGAGCCGGGACCGAAGAGCTTCTGAGCGACGGTTTGGCCGAGGACGATGACCTTGGTGGCACCCTCGACGTCGGATTGCGTGATGTTGCTGCCGCTGGTCGCCGCCCAGGTCCGGATCGTGAAGTAGTCGGGCGTCGTCCCCTGCACGCTGGTCGACCAGTTCTGGTCCTCGCTGGCGAGCTGCGTGCTCGAACGAAGGACGGGGGCTGCCATCTTGACCGAAGGCACTTCTCTCTGAATCGCCTTCAAGTCGTCCCAGGTCAGCGTCGGCTGCGAGCCGTACCCGCCGCGTGCGCCGCCCGATGAGCTGGTACCCGGCATGACGATGAGCAAGCTCGTTCCCATGGCCGCAAATTGCTTTTCGACCTGGGCCTTGGCACCCTCGCCGATGGCGACCATCGCGATCACCGCCGAGACTCCGATGATGATGCCCAGCGTCGTCAGAAACGAGCGCATCTTGTTGCGCAACAGCGCACGCAAGGCGATGCGGAGGGTCAAAAGCGGATTCAAGCCGACCTCGCTTCGACGACAGGCGGGACAGTCTCGACGACGGCGCGCACGGGCTCCTGGCGTCGGTCGTCGGTGATCAGGCCGTCCTTCAGCACGATCACACGCTTAGCGTATCCCGCGATGTCCGGCTCGTGCGTGACGAGCACCACGGTGATGCCAATCTGGCCGAGCCCCTGAAAGAGGGCCATGATCTCGACGCTGGTGCGTGAGTCGAGGTTGCCGGTCGGCTCGTCGGCGAGGATGAGCTTGGGCTGGGTGACGAGAGCGCGGGCGATGGCCACCCGCTGCTGCTGTCCGCCCGAGAGCTGGCTCGGGTGATGGTCGAGTCGTGAGGCAAGCCCCACCTGCTCGAGAGATTCGCGCGCCCGGCGCACGCGCTCCTTGGTGCCCACGCCCGAGTAGATGAGCGGCAGCTCGACGTTTTCGAGCGCGCTGGTGCGGGACAGCAAGTTGAAGTTTTGAAAGACGAACCCGATGGTCTGGTTGCGCACCTCGGCGAGCTCGCCGCGGTTGAGCCGCGAGATGTCGCGTCCGGCGATGTGGTAGCTGCCCGATGTCGGTTTGTCCAAACACCCCAGAATGTTCATGAGCGTCGACTTGCCCGATCCCGACGATCCCATGATGGCCAAAGACTCACCGTGATCGACGCGCAGCGTGATGCCGTGGAGCACGGGGACATCGACGTCGCCCAGGTGGTATT
>JBBSDY010000765.1:0-2445 GCA_038240245.1 Polyangiales bacterium | reverse complement strand
CGGCGACTTGTTCGATGCCGTCACCGCCATGAAAGAAATCCTCGGACCGGGCCACGGCTCTCCATAAAGATAGACGTTTCTGAACAACCGCCACGGCGCCAAGGGATTTTTGTTGGTTCTGCTCCGAACCAAAATTTCGCCTTGGCGCCGTGGCGGTTGCTCTTCTTCGTCCCCCATCTCGACCCCGACGGCCGGCAACGCGAACCGTGTCTAAGGTTAGACGCGTAGTCGATCGAGTGGGCCGGTGCAGACGGCGACGTTGCCGAAGGTGTTGGTGCTGACGCCCATCGCCTGGGCGATGGAGACGAAGAGGTTGTTGTGCGGAGCGCCCTTGTTGTTGACGCGTGGGTAGCTCAAGTAGCGTCCCGGCTTGAAACCGACCGCCGAGCCGCCCGCCACGATCCACGGCAAGTAGTCGGTGTCGTGCCCGTGCTCGCCTATCTGGCTGCACCACAACACGATGGTGTGGTCGAGCATCGTTTTGCCGTCGGCTTCGGGGATCTGCTCGAGCAGATTGACCACGGCCGCGAACTGCTTGGCCTCGACCTGGTGCAGCTTGGTGACCGCGGCCATGGCGTCGGCATTGCTCTTCAACGTGCCCGCGTTGTTGTACGAGGTTTTGTGGATGAGGTCGTGAGCGTCGGTGGTCCCCCAGGCGCCCGAGGTGTAGCCCCATTCGTCACCGAACGGCTCGGCGACATCGAGCAAGGCGACGCGCGTCAGATCGCAGGCGAACGCCGACTGGATCAAGTGACTCATCGAATCGAGGTTCTTGTCGTAGAGCACCGAGTCTCCCGGGTACTTGTTGCCCGAGCCTTGCAGGACGGCGCTGGTGGGATCTTTGCACGACGTGCCCACGACGCTGCCGGGCCCGCTGCCCAGGGCGAGACGCTTCTCGAGGTCTCTCACCGCCGAGGCGTGCGCGTCCAACTTGCTGCGCCCCGCCGTGGACAGCTTGGGGCTAACCGCGGCGAAGTCCGACAAAACGAGATCGAGAACGCTCTTCTGTTGCTGCGCGGCGATCTCTTGCGGCGAGGGCCCCATCATCGCCGGAACGTCGGGCGCGGTAAAATTGGCGAAAAGCCGCTTGTAGGTGGCGGTGGCACTGGGCTCGAGCGAGACGACTTGGTTCGACGCAGCCGTGCACACCTTGGTGCCCGACACGTTGCCGTCATTCTGCGCGGCCAGCGACAGCGAGGGGATTTTGGTGACCGGACCGGCGGCGTTGATGGCCTTGGCGATGTACTGGTCGATGGACGGGCCGCCGGCGGTGTCGCCGTTGGCGCGGTTTGCCGCGGACAGACTGTGGGTCTCGCCCGCATAGTGGGCGTTGCTGGCCGACGTCGGGTCGACGGTAGCCGAGACCATGTCGACGTTGTCGAGGACAATCAGCTTCTGCTTGATGTCGTTGAGTGGCGATCGCACCGCCGGAAAGACGAAGTCGGTCTCGGTGGGCGCGCCCCCAGCGGCGGATTGAAACGTATAGATGTGGCGCGGAATGCCGCTGCCCGCCCAGAAGAGCAAAAGACGCGTGGGAATTCCGGCCGCCTCGGCCGAGCGAGGACGCAGCCAGGGCAAGAAGGTCGCCGCACCGGTCAGCCCCAGGGTTTGCAGCAACGCGCGACGAGAGTGTCTGGATGAGCTCATCATGGCTTTTCGTTCACTCGACCGACCGGTAGCGGAAGGCGTCGCTCTTGGCGGTGGCCACCAAGAGCTCGCGCAAGTCGTACCCCGAGTCGGCAAATGCCCTGGCGATGGGCGCGACCATGCAGCCTTCGATCTCTTCGCGGGTGACTCCGAGCGCGTAGCGCAGCCACTGCGTCGAGACGCACTCGCGAACCTGCTCGCTCTGGGCGAGCTTGTGACCTAGCTCGACGGCACCGTGAAACGGGCCATCGATGTCGCTTCCCTTGAGGATGCCGGTGGAGTCGACGGGCAAGCCGAGCTCGCTCGTGCGAAAGGCCCCGACGGCGTCGTAGCTTTCGAACCCGAATCCGATGCCGTCGATCGACTGGTGGCAGCTCGCGCAGGCCGCCGCCACGTGGCTTTGCTCGAGCTGCTGGCGCGTCGTCAGCTTGGCTTCGGCCTTGAGCTCGGGCAGCGCGGTGTTCACGTTGCGGGGCGGCGCCGGGGGCGCGGCACACAGCAGCCGGTCCATCACGAACACGCCGCGCAGCACGGGAGCGTCGTTGCGCTGATGGGCAAATCCGGCGAGCAAGCCGGCCTGCGTGAGAATGCCCGACCGCTGCGTCGTGTCGACGGCGACCCATCCTTGCTCCGCGCCCTTCGGTGCCGCGACCCCGTAGAGCGGCGCGAGCGCGTCGTTCACGTACGCGTGCCCATCGGTCAGAAGTGTCGGAAGGGTGAAGCCCTCGTCCCAGAACAAATGGTCCACGTACCTGGCGGTCGCGTCTTTCATCGCCGTTGCCGTCGCCGGCGAGAATG
>JBBSDY010000764.1:0-2464 GCA_038240245.1 Polyangiales bacterium | reverse complement strand
TTTCTTCACCGAGCTCGGTATCCCCATGCCCGGCTTCAACGCCGTGCTGGCGAGCTACACCGAGCTCGTGTGCGGGGCGCTGCTCGTCATCGGCCTTGCCAGCCGTCTCGCCGCTGTTCCGCTGGTGATCACGATGGTCGTCGCCATCTTGACTGCGAAGAAGAGCGAGGTGCATGGCGTTCCCGATCTTTTCGGTTTCGTGGAGTGGACCTACCTGGTGATCCTCGTCGTCATCTTTGCGCTCGGCCCGGGAAAGATCGCGCTCGATACGCTGCTCGAGCGACGCCTACGAGCCACCGCTTTGCGGCAAAGCGCGCAAGGTTAGCGGGCTCTCTGCCGCTCCGACTGCATCTTTTCGATGTTGACGCACAATATGAACGAGAAGCGTGCAGATCTGATCTCCTCCCGCCAGACGGAGGTAGAATGCTCGCAATGTCCCCAGAGTCGTCCGAAACACCGCAACAGCCGCGCGCGCCCGAGGGGGAGCAGACGGAGCGCGAACGGCCCACCACCAGGCCACCCAGGAAGCCAGTGCCGAACGAGGGCGATAGCAAGCGCCCATCGGAGCCCCCGTCCCACTGATCGCGCCCACGCCTTAGTTCACGGAGCCGGCGCGAGCGTGTCGACGACGCTCTCGACCTGAGCCACCTCGGCGGTGGTCAGGTCGTACAGGTCGAATACGGTGCGATCGATGTCGGCGTCGAGCTCGCGTACGCGCAGCCTTCGCGCTTCGGTGGTCGCCCCCTTCTTCTCGCTGCGTAGCTGGCGCTGCGCGGCGAGGATGGCGTCCACGAGCTCGACGACCCGGTCGTGTTTTTTTCGATCGCCAGGCAATCGCAAGTCGAGGGCGCGGATGGGTAGCGTTCCCAGTGGTCCCAGCTTGACCTGGGGAAAAACGCGCTGCGATGCCTCGCGGATCGTCGTCACATAGGCGAAGCGAAGGAGCTTCGAGTTGAGCAGCCCGACCAGGTAACGGACATCGAGGTCGCCCTCGGGTGCATAGAGAGCGTGCAGCGAGTTGCGAAAATAGGTGGCGTGCTCGCGCGGGCCGGCGATGGGATAGGCCGCCGTCTGCCGAATCAAGAACTTGGCGCCCTCGTACTTGTGATCGCGGCCCAAGAAAACACGCGCGTCGGTGTCGAGGCGGACGGCGATCTCGGGCGGTGCGCACCAGTAGCGTCCGATCTGCTTGCCTTCGAGGGTCACCACGAACTTTCCCGTCGCTTCGGCGAGCTTCACCACCTGGCTCTTGGCGTTGGTGGTGCGCACCCCGCAATCGGCGAGATAGGGCCGGATGGACATCGATTGCTGGCGCATCTTTTCGAGCAGTCCGCGCGACGAAGAGAAGCTCCAGGGTTCGCCTCCCTCGATGTTGCCACGCCGGACGGTGCCGTCGTGCTCGACGATCCGCGTTTCGCTGGGGCACTTTTCTTTGTCGATGAGGAAGGTGAGCGAAGGTGTGACGGCTTCTTTGAAAACGCGCTCGCCCCAATATTTGACCTCGAGCAGGCTGCCCTCGCGCGCCAGCAGGCCGCGCAACGATCGGTAGCCCTCGAGGTGGCCGACCTGATCGGGCACGATGAAGGACACCCGCCATCGCGACAGATCCTTGGCCGATCGCTCCATGAACAGTGAATGCGCCGTCGCCCATCCCGCGCACTCGTAGTGGCTCGCGAAGTAGTCGCGCTCGGACTTGGGAAGGTCCACGCTCTGCCGACCGCCGTAGGAGAGGTAAGGCGGGTTGCCGATCACGGCGTCGAAGCCGCCGTTGGCGAACACTTCGGGAAAGCTTTTTGGGTAGTCGAAGGTCGATGCTACGAGCGAGTTGCCGCACCGAATGTTCGTCTCGAGATCGGGGAGGCCATCGCTACCGTCTCCGCAGGCGGTCTCGAGACCGAGCGCGAGTCGAGTCAGCTCGACGGCGCGCGGATCGAGATCGACGCCGAAGATGTTGTTGCGCAGGATCTGCCGGCGCGTGGCCGATGTGAGCTGCCAGCATCCTCCTCGATCCAAAAATATCGAAGGCGTGCTGCCGCGAGCGTGGTGCTCGGGCCCGTCGCCAAGGTACCAGGCGCGGTGCCACCCGAGAATGTACTGCAACCCACCCAGCAAGAACGCTCCCGAGCCACACGCGGGATCGAGCACCCGGATGGAGGCTGCCTCGTCGGGCGTGCGGCCGTCGAGCAGCGCTCCCAGCGTGCTCGCCACGATGTAGCGAACCACGTGGTCGGGCGTGTAATAGACACCTGCCGTCTTGCGTGCGTGGCCCTTTTCGGTTGCCAGCAGGCGCTCGTGCATCAGCCCCAGCACGACGGTCGACATCACCGAAAGCTCGAAGGGGCAATCCGGGTAGTAGAGCCGCCGCGCGATGTCGCGCTGCCCTGGATCGGCCAGGGAATCGGGCAAACGGCCATAGTCGTCGATTGCGCGATCTTCCCGGAACCGCGCGACCACGAGACGATCG
>JBBSDY010000763.1:0-2472 GCA_038240245.1 Polyangiales bacterium | reverse complement strand
TTGGCGGTGCCCGGCAACCACGACTACTACGGCGGGGATCGCCTGCGTCAGTACTTTGCGCGTCTACCGCACCTCGATGGTCAGCACTGGTACGAGCGTCGCTATGGGCCGCTGGGACTGATCTTCATCGACAGCAATGTCGGACCCCTGCACCAGGGTCCGTGGTTGGAGCAGCGCCGCTGGTACGAAGCGGCATTGAGTCGCTTCGAGGCCAACGACGACGTTCGCGGCGTGATCGTCTTCATGCACCATGCTCCCTTTACGAATAGCTCGATCGTGACCGACGACGGCGACGTAATTGAAACGTTCGTTGGTAGCTTTTTGCAAAGCCCGAAAACGATGGCCATGGTCACCGGTCATGCGCACGGCTACGAGCGGTTCGACCGCAAGGGAAAGGCGTTCATCGTGACGGGCGGAGGTGGCGGGCCACGAAGTCCCCTCCTGATGGGTGACGCTCGGCGCCATAACGACGACAAGTTCGGCGGACCCGCGATACGCGATTTCAATTTCGTCGAGCTCAGCGTCGAGTCTCGGCAACTCCACATCGAGGTCGTGGGGCTATCCAAAGGGCAATCGAATTTCTATCCGATGGAGACGTTCAACCTGCCGTGGCCGGTGACCGAAGTGGCCGGTGACCGAACCGGCGACCGAAGTGGCCGGTGACCGAACCGGCGACCGATGACTAGGGCATGGCTTTCTTGTTGCGAGCAAGAACGACGGGACGGCCAGCGATGGGCGGCTCATCCAGGAAGACGGCGCTGGTAGCCTTGGGTGGCGGCTCGGCGGTGGCCACGATCTGCCCCAGGTCGAACACCAGGCCCCAGATGACGTTCTCTTCTCCGGCCAAAAACCAGGACGTCGATGAGCAGGGCGCCATTTGCGTCTTCATGCCGTCGTAGGTCATCGACATGTCCGGTCCGGCGAGCCCCTTGGAGAATTTGGACGCCGTGCCGCCCTTCAGGTGCCACACCGCGCTGGTGTTGTCTTTCTTCACCATCGCCACGACCGAGCAATCGGGCGTCGTAACGCTCACCACCTGCTGGGGAACGAGCTTGAGCACGGTCGCGGCGCCGGACCGCCCCGGCGTCTTCACGTCGATCTCGAGTGCCCCTGCCTCACCGAGCGCCCGCGCCAGCGCACCGACGAACTGCGTCTTGCAGTTGCGGGTCGCGGTGATGGGAACCACCTTCTGTTTGACGGGCAGCCCCGCGATGATCGCCTTGAGCTTGTCGTCGGCATCCTTGGCGGCCATGTCCACCCGGTGGGTTTGAAGGAACGGACCCAGCTCGTCCACGGTGAGATCGGCCAGTGGATCGGGCGGCGGCTTGGGGGCGGAAGCCACCGTGGTCGTCGGCGCGGGCGTATCTTGCGCCTTGGGAACGGCCGGCTTGTCGTCACATCCGAGACCCCAGAGGGACACCAACACCAGTCCGATCGCGACCCGCCTTCGCAACATGGCCGGGGAGTGTAGCAAAATCGCGGCCGAGCGAAAACTGTGCCAATTAATCAGCCGAGGGGCATTGGGCGGTTCTCCCGTGCGTGCTAAAAGGCCCTCGCCGTGGCCGACCTCACCTCCGATCTCGCATCGCTGAAAATCCAGCGCGAAGTGGACCCCAATCGTCCGAAATGGGGGCGCATCGTCGTGCTCGCGGCGCTCGGGATGGGCGTCGTCGGGGCCGGCTGGTTCGTCGGCTATCCGGCGCTCGAAGCCCGCCTCTTCAAGACCGAGGTCACGGTCACCGAGATCTCCACCGTGTCACCGGCCCAGGCATCGATCACCGTCACCTCCACGGGCTACATCGTCCCGCAGACCATCTCCAAGGTCGGGGCCAAGCTGGCGGGCCGCGTCTCGAAGGTCCTCGTCAAGGAGGGCAGCGTGGTCAAGGCAGGCGACGTGCTCGTCGAGCTCGAGTCGACCGATCAACGAAGCTCGATCGTCGTGGCCGGATCGCGCGCAAGCGCCGCGCTCGCTCGCGTCGAGACCGCCCGCGCCAACCTCGCCGATCTCCAACAACAGGTGGCTCGCGAACAGATCCTCGTCGACAAGGGTGTCATGGGAAAGGCCACGCTCGAAGATCTGCAGGCGAAACAGAAGTCGGCCGAGCAATCGCTCAAGGCCGCCGAGGCCGAAGCTCGCGCCTCCCAGGCCGAGATGGCACCGCTCAAGGTCAACCTGAAAGACCTCACCATCACGTCACCCATCGACGGCACGGTCATCACCAAGCCTGTCGAGGTCGGCGAGCTCGTCGGACCGCAGAACAACATCGCCGAGGTCGCCGACTTCAAATCGTTGCTCGTCGAAACCGACGTCCCCGAGGCGCGGCTCTATCAGATCAAACCTGGCAGTCCATGCGAGATTGCCCTCGATGCCTATCCAGGCAAGCGCTACCGGGGCGCCACCTTCGAGATTGGCCAGAGGGTCGACCGCGCCAAGGCTACCGTCACCGTCAAAGTAAAATTCATCGATTCGAT
>JBBSDY010000762.1:0-2480 GCA_038240245.1 Polyangiales bacterium | reverse complement strand
GGGCACCAGGAAGAAGAAGAGTCTCGAGGTCGCCGTACGCTGGGGCACCGGCAAGGGGCACGGTCTGCCATCAGCCACCGATATTGCGAACTTCGCGGACAACGGGACCTTCAGCCCCATCGCGCCCCAGCTGGATCCGGCGGCCATCTGGCTCGATCTGTTCGGCAGCGTGAATGCCGACCAGGCGAAGCTCGTGGCATGGGACAGGTCCATTCTCGATGCCGTGGGGCACCGCTACGAGGCACTTGCTCCCCGGCTGGGCGCCGCCGACAAACAGAAGCTCAACCAGCACCTCGAGCACATCCGCGATCTCGAAAAGCGCATCTCCGCCGACACCTCTTCGAGGTGCTCGCCTCCCACGCTCATCGACACGTCCGACTACAACCCGCACAGCGGTCTCAACTCGTCCGACACCGGGGAGCTCAAGGACCCGGTGACCGACGCGGCGATTCCCAAGGTGGGCAAGCTCATGATGGACATGATGGTCATGGCCATGGCCTGCGACATGACCGCCGTGGGAACGATGCAGTGGGCAGATTCCGAGGCGAAGTACACATTGCCCTGGCTCAGTCTTCCGGAGACTCACTATTTCTACGAAAATGGCGGCGGGTACCGCGTATCCGAGCTCGAGATCATTTACACCTGGTACTCGCAGCAGCACGCCTACCTGCTGGGGGAGATGGCCAAGGTCGACATGGGTGGACACACCCTTCTCGACGAGAGCGTCGTCTTCTTCGGCTCCGAGGTCGAGCATCCCGCGACGCACGCGAAGCTCAACATGCCCTTTCTTCTGGCCGGCGGCGGCGGGCTGCGCGGCGGACGCTGGGTGAAATACGACCACGCATCACACAACGACCTGCTCCTTTCCATCTTGCGCCTGTTCGGGGATACGCGAACGACCTTCGGCGATCCGAAGTATTGCAGCGGACCCCTCACGAACCTCACCTGATCATCGGGCGGTGGCGTAGAGTGCGCGGGTGTCCAAGGACAGCCTTGCCGGGCTTTTGCCCAACCTCGAAGCGATGCCCCCCATCAGCGAGGCGGCCCTGTCGACGCCATCGGACGAGAGCAGCTTCGTTCTTCGCCCCTTCGTGGGGCCGCTCGTCATTTCGTACATCGTCGACGACGGGGATGGCGACCGGGCACTTCGACAGCGCGATCTCTCGACGAATGGTCTAAGCGAGGCGCAGCTACACGATCGGGCCGTGGAAAACCTCGCCCGTCACGTGCAGACGGTCGGCATTCGGCTTCGGCCCTATGGATCGCTGATGGCGGTGCTCTTCGACGGCGACATGGAAGCCACCTTGATGCTCTACCCGACGCTTTGGACCAAGCTGTGCGAGGACATGGGCGACGAGCTCGTCGTGGCCGTACCTGCCCGCGACGTGCTCGCCGTGTCGCCCCTCGATAGTCCCCAGGGGATCGCCGAGCTTCGCGCCATCGTCAAGCGCGTGTGGCCGACGGACGACCATGCTCTCACCACGCAGCTGTTCGAGCTCGGCGACGGAGGTTGGAGCTTGTGGAAAGTGCCGCCTTCGTAGTCGGCAACCGCACAGCTCAACGCTTGGGCCGTGCGACGGCAAGGAGCCCCCGAGCATCGATCGTCACCCGATGTTGCTTGAGCAACCTCCCTGCGGCGCGCTTGAAGGCCTTCTTGCTCAGGCCGAACAGCGCGCGAATCGCATCGGGGCTCGACCGATCGCCCACCTGCGGAGCGCCCGGCCGATCGAGAACGACAAGAATTTTCTCGGCGTCGGTTTCGAGCTCTTCGTGGGCCTGGCCACGGAGCGACAGCTCGATCTTTCCGTCGGTCAGAACATTCGTCACCCGAAAACGCGCCGCGTCGCCACGGCCGAGCGTGTGCGGCTCGCTCGCGGGTACCAGGCCGACGAAGCGGCGTTCGAGAATGACGAAGAGCCCAATGTGGGGATCGTTGCGCCACACTTCGCCCTCGACCCACGAATCAAGAGCGACGGTCGGCTTGTCGCGCAACAGCTCTCCCACCTTCATCGTCCCGGCCAGGCGTCCGGTGTCGTCGATGAACAGTCCAATCGCGTGCCGATGGCCAATCGCGAGCTCGCACGTTTGCTCGGCGTGCGGAACGAGCAGCTCCTTGACGAGGCCCCAGTCGAAGAACGCTCCAAAGCTCGCCAGATCGGTCACCTCGAGAAACGCCACCTGCCCCAGCATCAGCCGCGGCGCGCGCGTGGTGGCGATCGGTCGATCCGACGAGTCGAGGTAGACGAAGACCTGGAGCTCATCGCCCGCGGCCAACCCCTCGGGTGCCTCGGCGCCCGGAAGGAGCAGCGTGGGAGCGCCCGGCCCGCTGACGTTCGGGTCCACGGCAAAGAAGGCGCCTGGCGGGCCCAACCGCAGCACGGGCAACGTGACCAGCCGCCCGAGGAGATCGCCAATCGGCATCGAGCGCAGTGTGGCACGTTCGCAGCGCGTCGCTCCGCTTTTCTATTTCGGATAGAGTC
>JBBSDY010000761.1:0-2503 GCA_038240245.1 Polyangiales bacterium | reverse complement strand
GTTGATGAGCGTGCCGCCGAGATCGTTGGCGCCGCAGGAAAGTAAGAATTGCGCCATGCGCGGCCCCTCTTTCACCCACGAGGCCTGGATGTTGCGAAACGTCGCTCCCAGCATCAGACGGGCGACCGCGTGCATCTTCACGACCTCGTCGCGCGTCGCCCCGTCGCGAACGCCGGGCACCAGCTTTTTCTGGTGCATCGGCGCTTCTTGGTGGATGAACGACAGCGGAACGAACTCGGTGAACCCGCCGGTGCGCTTTTGGATGTTGCGCAAGAGCGCCATGTGCGCGGTCCAGTGCGCGTACGTCTCGACGTGGCCGTACATGATGGTCGAGGTGGTGCGGATGCCGAGCTCGTGCGCCTGGGTGATGACCTCGATCCACTGCGCCGTGGTGATGCGCCCGCGAGAGATGACGTTGCGAACGGCGTCGTCGAGGATCTCGGCAGAGGTGCCGGGCAGGGTGTCGTGTCCTGCCTCTTTGAGAGCGATCAAATACTCGCGAATCGAGACGCCGGCGCGGGTGGCTCCGTAGAGGATCTCTTCCGGCGAAAAGGCGTGCAGGTGCAGGCCGGGCAGCTCTTTCTTCAGCGCGCGCACGAGGTCGACGTAAAACCAGCCGTCGAGCTTGGGGGGTAGGCCCGCCTGGATGCACACTTCGGTCGCCCCGAGATCCCACGCTTCGCGGGCTCGCCGCACGATCTCTTCGGTCGGCAGGAGGTAGCCCTCTTCTTGCCGGTGGTCGCGGCTGAACGCACAAAACGTGCAGTGCTTGATGCAGACGTTGGTGAAGTTGACGTTGCGATTGATCACGTACGTCACGTCGGTGCCCACCTGGCGATTGCGCAGCTCGTCGGCCGCGGAGGCGATCGCGGTCACCTGTACGTCGCCCTCGGCGCTGCAGAGGACTTCGGCCTCGCCGGCGGACAGCTCATCGCCCGAGAGGCAGCGATCGATGATCCTTCGGACTTCGTCTGCGATCACCTTGCCCTCCATCGTTCGAGCTCGGGCCTCACGAGCCCGTCGGAGCCCGAGAGCGCCTCGGCGCGCCGCCGCATTCTATCCCCGAGAAAGCCCGCCTTGTCGACGATGTACTCGGGGTACACGCTGAGCCGCTCGCGAAGCTCGTAACCGGCGGCGGCGGTGGCGTCGCGCAAGGCGAGCAGCATGGGCCAGGGGGCTTCGGGGTTGATGTGGTCGATGGTCAAGGGCGAGATCCCGCCCCAGTCGTTGAGGCCCGCGCGGATGAGCTGGGGGTAACTGGACGGAGAAAGATTGGGCGGCGCCTGCAGGTTCATGCGCGGGCCGAGCAAGAGCCTGGCAACGGCCAACGTCTTCTGAAGGTCGTCGAACGAGGGATCGGGCGCTGCTTGCATACGGATGCTGGGCTTGGCGCGGAAATTTTGGACGATGACCTCCTGGATGTGGCCGTGGCGCTCGTGCAGCTCGCGGATGGCCAGAAGGGAGTCGACGCGCTCTTCGAGGGTTTCGCCGATGCCGATGAGGATACCAGTCGTAAAAGGGATGCGGAGCTCGCCCGCGGTTTCGATGACCCGCAGGCGCCGGCCCGGCAACTTGTCGGGGGCGCGATCGTGGGCGGCTCCGGGGGCGAGCAGCCGCTCGGACGTGCTCTCGAGCATGATGCCCACGCTGGCGTTGACCTGGCGCAGCGCGCGCAAATCGCGCTCGCCCATGAGGCCGGGGTTGGCGTGCGGGAGCAGACTCGTCTTTTCGACGACGGCGGTGCACACAGCGTGAAGGTATTCGAGCGTCGTGCGGTGGCCGTGGGATTGCAGCCAGTCGCGGTGCTCGGTGAAGATGGCTTCGGGGCGGTCACCGAGCGAGAAGAGCGCTTCTTTCACGCCGAGCTTTTCGCCGCCCTCGCAGAGCGACAGCACCTCGTCGATCTCCATGGTGCGGCCGCCCTCTTGCCCGGGATCGCGGCGGAAGGTGCAATAGCCGCAGTAGTCGCGGCACAGGGTGGTGAGCGGGACGAAGACCTTGCAAGAAAACGTCACCGTGCGGCCGTGCCCCTGATCGCGCAGGGCCCCCGCCGTCTCGAGGATCGCCGGCAAGTCGGAGCCCGCCGAGCGGATGAGGGCATAACCGTCGTCCGAGCTGAGCATCTCGCCGCGTCCGGCGCGATCGAGAATCGACGCCACGGAGCGATCGAGCCGACGTGCCGCATCCATGGTTCGGCGTTCTAGCACGGCCCTACGAGGCTGACCCGGGTGCCGCGGCCAGCCGCGCTTCGGTCAAGTAGGCATCGACCTGGGAGGCCTCTTCCCAGCGGCGGTACATGGCTGCGTAGAGACCTTTTCGGGCCAATAGCTCGCCGTGGCTGCCTTGCTCGCGGATCTCGCCCTGGTGGATGAAGAGGATGCGGTTGGCCTGGCGCAAGAGCGACGGGCGGTGCGAGCTGATGATGGTGGTCCGCCCCTTCATGAGCCTTTCGATCGATTGGCTGATGATCTGCTCGGACTCGGGCTCGACCGATGATGTGGGC
>JBBSDY010000760.1:0-2508 GCA_038240245.1 Polyangiales bacterium | reverse complement strand
GCTTTCCAACCCCGACGAGATCGCCGCGCGCTTCGGCGTCGAGCGCGCCTTCATCGACGAGCCTCCGCCCCCCGCGCCCGGCGCGGACAAATCGGGCGGCACGGGTGTGAAAGATCCGGGCGCCAACGACACCAAGAAGCAAGGTGGCGGCAAGAAGATGGCTGACGCCGAGGGCAAGCTCGGCAAACAAGGCAAAGAAGATCACACCGAGCTCCCGGGCGAGATCAAAAACGGTCTTGGCGGCGTGAGCGATGTTTTGGCCAGCGAAACAGGCGATGAGATCAAGCACACGCTCGGCACGATCAGCTCCGTCGCCGCGGCGCTCGGCGGTCTCAACTCCAACAACATCGTGCTCGGCATGGGCACCGGAACGGGATTGAAGGGCACGGGTCCGGGCGGCGGCGGCATCGGTCCCGGCGTTCCTTTCGGATCAGGCACGCTCAACACCGGCTGGGGCTTCGGCAACGGAGGCGGTTTCGGAAGTGGATCGGGCGGTCCGGGCGGCGCAGGCAAGGGCGGCAACGGCATGGGCGGGACGGGCACCGGCACCGGAAGCGGCAACGGCAACGGCGAACGTCAGGTTGCGGTGTCGAGCGGCGCCGGATCGGGCAGCGGAGGTCTCTCGCCCGAGCAGATTCGTCGCGTGGTGATGGCGCACCTCGGCGCGCTACGCGCTTGCTACGAGAGCGAGGCCGAGCGAAATCCCAACCTCAAGGGCGGCGTGACGGTCAACTGGCAGATCGCGCCCGAAGGCAACGTCACCGGAGCCAGTCTGGGCAACTCGTCTCTCGGAAATCCCAGGGTCGAGGGGTGCGTCGTGCGCCAGGTGAAGGGATGGAAGTTCCCCTCGAGCGCAGCGCCCTCCAATGTGGGATGGCCGTTCAAATTCGGTCTGGCGGGTGGCGGCTAGCTCTCCGTCGCGTCGAGCACCAGCTGGCACGGGGCTCGCTCTACAGAAGATGGCCTTACGATGGGCCAGACGCTTGGGCGCCTCGGCGCCGGGAGAACGACCATGAGTCAGATCCGCACCTCGCTTTCGTGGGGGTTTGCGCCCCTTCTCGTGGGGGTATTGGCCCCCAGCTTGGGCTGCAGCTCGAAGGCCGAGAAGCAGACCTACGATCCCGTGCCCCTGGGTATGGTGAGCACCGACACTCCCTTTTACGATGACGGACAAACCACCATCTACCAGGTGAAGCGCCCCGTCTCGATTCCCATCATTGCTCCCAACGGCGACGAGGCCAAGGTCCTGCGCCAGGGCAAGGTGTCGCCCTGGGATCGCGCGCCGTGGATCACCAAGAACGACGTCAAGGTGCAGGTTTCGTGGACGGTGTCGAACCTCGACAAGGACGGCCACAACATCGAGCTGCTGCTCGATCCGTGGACGGAGTTCGCGCGCTACGTGCCGGGCGTCAATGTCGGCGAAGAAGAGACCATCCCCGATCTGTCGGGCATCGATCTTCTCACCCGCGTCGAGGGCCTCGAGCGAAAGACGGGAACCTTCACTTTCGACGACATGGACGAGGTGGCGACCGATCTCGCGACGACGCAAAACATCCTCAAGGCCATGCCGCCCATGGCCGCCGATGCCACCGCCAATGCCGACTATGGCGGCGGAATCAACGGGATGATCAACCACGCGTTCGAGATCCACAACCGATCGACGGACAACGACAAGCTCGTCAACTACTTCATCCCGCCCACGGTGGCCGGTCTGGTGGGTTTCGATCTCGGTCTTCGCATGTACGACAAGGGCAATGTGGCCATCGAAATCGTGGTCGAGGTCGTCGATGTTCCGGGCAACCGCGTCAACGTCGATCAGCCCCTCAAGCTCGACGGCACGATGTGGATGAAGCCCGAGGCCAACGTCACTGCGCCGGCGGGCAAGGTTCGCTAGGGACTAGCGTCCCTCGTCGCGGGGACCATGAATGACGAGCACCGGGATCTTGGCGGTGCGAATCACGTTCTCGGCCACGCTGCCCAACAGGGCGCGCGCCAGGCCGCGGCGGCCGTGCGTGCCGATGATGATGAGGTCGGCCTCGATCTCCTGAGCCACGGCGTTGACCTCTTCCCAGGGGACACCGTCACGCAGGGTGCTCGTCATGGGCACGCCCGACACTTTGTGAGAGGCGACCATGGAGTCGAGTCGCGTCTGAGCGGCCGTCGAGAGCTGAGAAGCCACGTCGGCCGTCGTGATGTAGGCGCCTTCGGGAAAGCCGTAGACAGGGATCTGGTAGGCGTGCAGGACGGTGATCGGAGCTTCGAACTTTCGAGCGACCTCGACCGCATAGGCGAGCGCGTTCTCCGATGTCTCGGTGAAGTCGACGGGAACCAAAATCTGACGCATCGAAAGCATGGGACCTCACGCTGCAAGGCAGTGGCCAAAACGGTCATGCATTGCGGACACACGGACCAAAGTCTGATCTACTGCGGAAACTGAAAAGGAAACGCCGGGGCGTGCCCACCGTTGCTGCGCCATTGCTGGGCGGCGCTTTGCACGATGGGCAGGCG
>JBBSDY010000759.1:0-2511 GCA_038240245.1 Polyangiales bacterium | reverse complement strand
GGCAGGCCTCGCAGCGGCCGCCTTTGACGTTGAACGAAAATCGCCCGGCCTTGTAGCCTCGCGCCCGGGATTCGGGCAGTCCCGAGTAGAGCTCACGCAAGAGGGAGAACACGCCGGTGTAGGTCGCGGGATTGGAGCGTGGCGTGCGGCCGATGGGCGCCTGATCGATGGAGACGACCTTGTCGATGTGCTCGAGCCCCTCGATGCCGTCACAGGGTCCCACGGCGCCGGCGGCCCCGTAGAGCGTGGCCCGGGCAGCGGGCAGGAGCGTGTCGACGATCAAGCTCGATTTGCCAGAGCCGGAGACGCCGGTCACGCAGGTCATCAGCCCGATGGGGATCTCGACGGTCACGTTGCGCAGGTTGTGCGCCTTCGCGCCGATGAGGCGAATGGCGCGCGCGTCGCGACCTTTGCGCTTGCCGGGGACGGGGATTCTTTTTTCGCCGGATAGGTACGGGCCGGTCACCGACGTAGGTGACGCCATGATCTGGGCGGGCGTTCCCTCGGCGACGATGTAGCCACCCCGCGCGCCGGCTCCCGGGCCCATGTCGACGATGTGATCGGCGGCGAGGATGGCCTCGCGGTCGTGCTCGACGACGATGACGCTGTTGCCGATGTCGACCAGTCGGCGCAGGGCCTCGAGAAGACGGGTGTTGTCACGCGCGTGCAAACCCACCGAGGGCTCGTCGAGGACATAGAGCACGCCGACCAGGGCGGCGCCGATCTGCGTGGCCAGGCGGATGCGCTGGCCTTCGCCTCCGGAGAGCGTTTGCGCGGATCGATCGAGCGTCAAATAGTCGAGACCGACATCGATCAGAAACCCGAGGCGGGAGACCACCGAGCGCAGCAAGGGCTCGGCGATGGATCGTTCGCGGCCGGTCAGGCCACTGGCCGGCGCGATGAGCTCCTGCAAGAAGGTGCGCACGTGGCGCAAGGCGAGCGCGCCGATCTGCGAGATGTTCTTTTCGCCGAGCTTGACGGCGAGGGCCTCGGGGCGCAGGCGCCTGCCTCCGCACGCGTCGCAGGTGCGGGTGACCGCGAAGCGTCCCAGATCGTCGTCGACGATGGCGCCCTCGTCGAGATCGGGATCGACGTTGTCGGCTTCTTCGCCCGCGGCGTCGGACTCTGCATTTAGCCTGCGCTCGAGCCGGGGCACGATGCCGTCGTACGCGGCACCCGCCTTTTTGCCCCGAGAGTGCCCTGCTTGACCGAACAAGATGGCCTGCCGGGCCGGCTCGGCAAGCTCGCTCCACGGTTTGTCGGGGCTGACGCCGAGAACCTGGACGGCCCGGGCCACTTCTGCGGCGAGCGCGGGTGATCCCCGGCGTCCCCAGGCGAGCACGGCTCCCTCGCGCAACGTTCGCGCAGGGTCGGGCGCCACGCGGGCGGGGTCGATCTTGGTGCGCGAGCCAATGCCGTCACACGCCGGGCAGGCACCGTGCGGCCCGTTGAAGGAGAACATCCGAGGCTCGATGGGAGGCAGCGAGATGCCGCAGTCGATGCAGGCGAACCGTTCGCTCATCCAGATGGGCTCGCCCCCTTCGCCCGGATCGATGAGCAAGCGCCCCTCTCCGATCTTGAGAGCCAGCTCCACCGAATCGGTGACCCGACCTTTGAGCCCGTCCTTGAGAACCACCCGATCGATGACGACGTCGAGATCGTGTGCGCGGGCGCGATCGAGCCCGAGCTCGTCGCCGAGGTCGACCACCTGGCCGTCGATGCGCGCGCGCACGAAGCCTTCGCGGCGCAGGCGATCGAACTCGAGCTTCAGCTCACCCTTGCGGGCCCGGACGATGGGAGCAAGGATGGTGAGGCGCGCGCCTTCTCCCATCTCGAGGATGCGATCGACGATCTGCTGCACCGTCTGCGCCTCGATGCGCTTGCCACACTTCGGACAGTGCGGTATCCCGACCCGCGCAAAGAGCAGCCGCAGGTAGTCGGCGATCTCGGTGACGGTGCCGACCGTCGAACGCGGGCTCTTGGCGAGCGCCCTCTGCTCGATGGCGATCGCCGGAGAGAGCCCCTCGATGTTGTCGACGTCGGGCTTGGCGAGCTGTTCGAGAAACTGCCGCGCGTAGGCGGAGAGCGATTCGACGTAGCGGCGTTGCCCTTCGGCGTAGATGGTGTCGAAGGCGAGCGACGACTTGCCCGAGCCGCTTGGCCCGGTCACGACGATGAGTCGATTGCGGGGCAGCTCGCAGCTGACGTTGCGAAGGTTGTGTTGGCGCGCGCCGCGAACGATGAGCCGATCCATGACCACCCGATGCCTGGAGAATCCAGGTGCGAATAGCACAGGGGGGCAGCCGCCGCGAACTTGCGTTACGCCCCCGTTGGCTGTTCTCCTCTGTTTGACGAGGCGACGTGCTCGGATCTCTCGCTCAGTATCTGCCCATTCTCGTGGCGCTTTTGCCTATGAGCGCTCCGCTGCCCGCCTGGCTCGGCATCGACGCCGCCCCCCTCGTGGCGCTTGCGCTGGCGAGCAAGCTTCCCGATGCATGCCCGTCGGGCATG
>JBBSDY010000758.1:0-2518 GCA_038240245.1 Polyangiales bacterium | reverse complement strand
TTGCCGCTGTCCTTGCCGTTGGATGCACCCGCACCGATGACGCCAAGCCCGCCCCCGCGGCCAGTGGCTCGGCACCCGCCGTCGCGGCGGGCAAGACCGACATCACCCTCAAGGGCTCCGATACCATGGTGATCCTCGGTCAACGTTGGGCCGAGGCGTATATGAAAGGCAACGCCGGCACCACCATCCAGGTGACCGGGGGCGGCTCGGGAACGGGCATCGCCGCGCTGATCAACGGCTCGACCGACATCTGTGAATCGAGCCGGCCGATGAAGGACAAAGAGAAAGATGAAGTTCAGGCCAAGCGCTCGGCTCCTGCCGTCGAGATCAAGGTCGCCCTCGACGCGCTCGCCGTCTACGTCAACGAGAAGAACCCGCTCACCGAGATCTCCATACCCGCCCTGTCGAAGATCTACCTGGGGGAGAGCAAGGATTGGAAAGATGTCGGCGGCAAGGCCCATGCAGTCATTCTCTATGGACGCGAGAACAACTCGGGCACGTACGGATACTTCAAGGAGCACGTCCTCGGCGGCAAAGACTTCGCCGCGAGCACGCAGACTCTGGCGGGCACTTCGGCGGTGGCCAATGCCATCAAGGGCGACGTCTTCGGAATCGGCTACGGTGGCATCGCCTACCTCGAAGGCATCAAGGCGCTCAAGGTGAAGAAGGACGACACTTCGCCAGCCATCGCGCCATCGTTGACGACCGCGCAAGATGGCAGCTACCCCATCAGCCGCTTCTTGTACTTTTATACGGCGGGCGAGCCCACCGGGACGACCAGGAAGTTCATCGACTGGGTCAAGGGCCCCGATGGACAGAAGGTCATCGGCGATGTCGGCTACTATCCGCTGCCCGGGGCAGCCGGCGGCACCGTGCCGGCCAGAGTGGAGGGCGGCCCCGACGCCGCCAAATAGATCGTGAGCCTGTCCAACGACGCCACACAAACCATGACGAGGGGTGGCGTCGAGGGATCTCCACTCGCCCGACGGGCACGGCCGGGTGAGCGCATCGCCGAGTTCGTGGTGCGTCTGGTGGCGATGACGTCGATTGCGTCGATTATCCTCATCCTGATCTTCGTGGCTCGCGAGGCTATCCCTCTCTTCACGAGTGATAGCGTTCGCAGCGAGGTCACCCCCACGACGATGGTTGCGCCGGGTGTGCTAGCCGACGGATCCCACCAGTACATGTGGCAACCCGTGAGCGACGTGCCCAAGTACAACATCATTCCGTTGGTGGTGGGATCGTTGAAGGTGACGTTGATTGCGCTGCTGATCAGCACGCCGCTCAGCGTCATGGCGGCCGTCTATGTTTCGGAGTTCGCGCGTCGTCGAGAACGAGAGATCGTCAAACCGGTCATCGAGCTCTTGGCCGGGATCCCGTCGGTGGTGATTGGGTTCTTTGCGTTGATCGTGCTCGCCACCTGGGTACAGAACACGTTCGGAACAGAGCATCGCTTGAACGCCCTCGTCGCTGGGATAGGGCTCTCGATGGCCGTCTGTCCGCTCATCTTCACGGTCTCCGAGGACGCCTTGCGAGCGGTGCCCACGTCGTACCGTTCGGCGGCGCTCGCGCTGGGGTCCGACAAATTTCAAATGATCAGCCGGGTCGTGCTGCCGGCAGCCATGCCCGGCATCCTGGCCTCTATCGTGCTCGGCTTCGGTCGCGCCATCGGCGAGACGATGATCGTCGTGCTCGCCTCGGGCAACGCCGCGCTCGTCTCGGGGTCGGTCGGCGTCTCGACGCGCACCATCACCGCGACCATCGCGCAGGAGCTCGGAGAAGTGGTCGTCGGAAGCGCTCACTACCATGTGCTCTTCGCGCTGGGTGCGCTCCTGTTTCTCAGCACCTTCGTCTTGAACCTGATGGGCGAGCGCGTCATCCACGGGCTGCGCCGCAAGCTGGGGATGGTATGAACACCGCTAGTCTGCAACTGCAGCGCGGTCGCGCCGCCCAGGCACCCGAAGCGATCTTCAAGGTGCTGACGGCAGCGGCCGCAGGCATCATCCTTTTGATGCTGTCGCTCATTTTGGGCGACATCGTGCTCGGGGGCATGAAGGTTCTGTCGTGGGAGTTCATCTCTGCCGCGCCTCGCGAGGGCATGACGGCCGGCGGCATTTTTCCGGCCATCTTCGGCACGGTCGCCCTCACACTGCTCATGACGGTGGCAGCGGTGCCGGCTGGCGTGCTGACGGCGATCTATTTGACCGAGTACGCGCCCGCCAACTCCATGGTTGCCCGGGCCATTCGCGTTTGCATCGCCAACCTGGCCGGTGTCCCCTCCATCGTATTCGGTCTATTCGGTCTCGGGTTCTTCATCTCGACCGTCGGTAAGGCGATCGACACGACCGTTTATGGCGGCAAGCTCGTCTACGGAAAGCCATCGCTCATCTGGGCTTCGCTGACCCTGGCGATCCTCACGCTTCCGGTGGTGGTCGTGGCGACCGAAGAAGCCCTACGCGCTGTTCCTCGTGAGATCCGCGACGGCAGCCTGGCGCTTGGTGCGACCAAGCTACAAACG
>JBBSDY010000757.1:0-2524 GCA_038240245.1 Polyangiales bacterium | reverse complement strand
TGGCCATACCCATTCGTTCCCCACACGTGCACAGTGCCGTCGTGAAGCAAGGCGAGGGTGTGCCGGCCCCCGGCGGCGATGGCGTCGACATTGGCAAGGCCCTTGACTCGAAGAGGTACATCGCTGTCCGAAACGCCCTCGACACCGAGCTCGCCATCTCGGTTGTCACCCCAGGTCCACACCGTTCCGTCTTCGAGCAGCACCAGGCTGTGGCCCGCTCCTGCCGCCACCGCCCTGGCGTGACCGAGTGTTGCGATCTTGACGGGCAGGAGCGAGCTGTTGCGCGTTCCGGTGCCGAGCTGTCCCAGATCGTTGTCGCCCCACGACCAGACGTTGCCCTGGTCATCGATTGCAAGCGAATGACCAAACCCGGCGGCGAGCGCCACCATGATGGGCAGTCCGGCGACGACCGACGGGACATGGGTGTTGGGAGGGACGACGCCCAGCTCACCATGAGCGTTGCAGCCCCACGCCAGAACGACGGAGCTCGGCTGCACCGCGGCCCGCCGCACGCCGGTGGTCCTCATCGATTGCCATCCACGCGCCGCAGCCGCCAAAAGAACGAGCACCGCCGACACGATGAGCGCCGTTCGCGTTCGAGCGTTCATGACCGATGCGTTTCAGTTACCACGATATCTGCGTGGCTCGAAGGTGCCGCGGAATCGTCGGGCGCTACTTGATGGGCTCGGTGCTGAGGAGGGGTCGATCGAACGGCGGCTGCTCGTCCTTCACACGGGCGTCGGTCAGGCCATTGCGCACGAACTCGGCAAGCTCGGCGAGCTCTGCGGTGGTAAGGTCGAGCTCCTTCATCAGCGGATCGCGATCGGTGGCGACGCTGCCGCCCGCCTTGTAGGCGTTGAGCACGTCGCCGAGGGTGGCACCTGTGCCGGTGCCGTTGTGCATGAGGCCCCCCGCTTCGCGGAGGCCCACGTTACGCAGCGTCGGCGTCTTCATCCGGCCTTTTCCCTGCCCAGGATCGATGGAGGGATCGAGAAATCCGACGTTGTGAAAGCCATCGCTCACCATGCCATCGGGCGTCATCGGCGTGGGGATACCCGGACCCCGCGCGGCATCGCTGAAGAGAGGCGGCTGATGGCAAAGGTTGCAGCGACCCTTGGTGTTGAAGAGGATGAGCCCGCGTTTCTGTGCGTCGGACAGGGCGGTCTTCTCGCCTCCGTTGAAGCGATCCCAGGGCGTATCGCTGGACGTCAGCGATCGTTCGTGGTTGGCGATCGACATGATGATGCGAGCCGCCGTGACGTCGGGCGAGCCCCAGGCGGCCTGAAAAAGTTTGGGGTAGGTGTTGGCTGCGGCAGTGATCGCATCGGCCATGGCCTTGGGGACGAACTTTGCTTTCACGAGAGGTGTCGCGCTGGCAATCTTGGTGGCGATGTCCGCCCATAGTTGGCTCGGGCTCGCGCCCCCGCATGCCATTTCGCCCGTGTTGACGGGCGGACCCGAAGCCTGCGTTTCGAGCGCAGCACCCTTGCTGATGATGGTGTGTCCGTCGATGGGATCCTTGAACTCCTCGCCGGCGCGCCCGTCCCAGAAAAGGACGGGGAAGAACATGGCGTCAAGGTAGGTCGGGGGCTTTCGACTGGTAATCTGAGCGACCGAACCGGCGTCGGAGACAGGCAAATGATTGCTGTGGGTACAAGGGATGACGCCGCGTCCACCGCGCACGTCGTCGGGAGTTCCGGCCGCCTTGTCGACGCCGAGGTTGAGCGAAGCGGCCTCGGAAGCACGTGGATCGGAGCCGCCCGCCTTGGAGCGATGGCATGTGCCGCAGGCCATGTTGTCGAGCTCACCGATCTGCTCTTCCCAGAAGAGAATCTTGCCGAGCATTGCAATCTCGGCCTTTTTGGGATTCTCGTTGGGGTAAGTGACGACGGGGTAAGGGGGCGAAAACTCGAGCCCCGTCGGCTCTTCCTTGGCATCGCTTGCCTCGGGACTCGTCGAGGCGTCTTGCTGGGCGACGTCGGGGGTGCCGGTCTCGGGCACGTTGGTGGTGGCGGCCTCATGCTCGATTTGCGCGTCAGCGCCGGTCGACGGAGAGACCACGGGCGGCGGGGAATCGTTGCTCGAGCAGCTGGCTGGAGCCAATGCGCCGGCGAGCGCCATCGCCGCGAAGAAAGCAGTTTTTGACATGATGCACTCGCCTCGAATCGCTAAGGGTAACACGGATTGGAGTCCTTGCCCGTTTGCACCCTCAGAACAATTGGCCCGAAAGCACCACGCCGGCTCCTCGGTTTGCCACGACTGGCACGACCTGAAAGCTGCCTTGCTTTTCGGAGGAGCCGCCCACGGTGGGCCGAGTGAAAAGAAGGTAGGCCGATACGCCGGCCGCGACGACCGCGCCGCCGACGAGGATGTCGTTGACGAGGTTCAATGTGTGGGTTTGATCGCGAAGATCCTGCGCGCTCGTTAGTTGACGGCCGGTATTGGCCTTGTCGTAGTCGCTCTTTTTGCCGAGAGCCATGATCCCCACGACGGTGGCTCCCACCGCCAATGCGCCGGTGGCGGC
>JBBSDY010000756.1:0-2529 GCA_038240245.1 Polyangiales bacterium | reverse complement strand
CTTCGCGGTGGGTGAGAGGCAATGGCAGCTTGGGAGCAACCTGAACGACGCTGCGCTCGCCGCGCGACGAGGGCGGGGGTCGCGACAGGGGTGGAATGCTGACCCGCGCGCCGCACTCACCGCAAAACTTTTGCCCGCGCGGCACGGGCTCGTTGCACGAGGGACAATTCTGCAGCGGCACCATCGACGCCGAGCGGCTCTTGATCTCGAGCTCGCCTTGCACCGTCAGCAACGCCTCGCTCATCTCGTCGGATGTCGACCAGCGATCTTCGGGCTCCTTGGCGAGCGACTTGGCGACGATCTTGGCGAGCGAGTCGGGGATGTTGCGTTCGGGCGCAACCTGCCGCGGATCGGGCGCGGGAATGGAAAGGTGCATGAGAACCACCTGCGTCGGCGTGTCGGCCTCGAACGGCAGTCGCGTGGTCAAGAGCTGAAAGAGAATGACGCCCATCGCGTAGAGATCGGTGCGCGCGTCGATGACCGCGCCGCGGCCTTGCTCGGGGGCCATGTAATCGGGTGTCCCGCAGATGATGCCGGGCGTGGTGATGGCCGGCTGGCGCGGACCTTCGACCATCTTGGCGAGACCGAAGTCCACGACCTTGACGAAGTCACCGCCCGAGCGCAGCGGCTCGAGGATGATGTTCTCGGGTTTGAGATCGCGGTGCACGATGCCGATGTGGTGCGCTTCGGCCAGGGCGGCGAGCGCCTGGCGCAGAACGTCGATGATGCGCCGGATGGGCAGCGGGCCGTCCTCGTAGGCGACGCGCGCGAGATCGCGCCCGCGCAAGAACTCCATGACCAGATAGAGCTGGCCGTCATCCGTCTTGCCGAAGTCGATGACGCCCACCGAGTGGGGGTGGTTGAGACGGCTCGCGGCGCGCGCCTCGGTGATGAAGCGCGCGGCTGCGCTCTCGTCGCCGAGCAAATGCGGGTGGATCACCTTGACGGCGACCGTTCGTCCGAGCGCTCGCTGCTCGGCGCGGTAGACGCGGCCCATGCCGCCGATGCCGACGAGGTCGAGAATGACATAACCGCCGGGTAGGGTCCGATTGATGAACGGATCCTCGGCAGGCGACATGCCGGTGACCTGCGAAATCGGAAAGCCGCAGAGCGGGCAGAACTTGTGAGTTTCGTCGCAGTTGTTGCCACACTGCGGACAGGGACGATTCATCGGAAGGGAGGTCAAGTTAGCACGGAGTTCGGCTCGGGATCCGACGCCCGCCGTTTACTAGCCATATGAGCAGTTTCGGGTAATCTACACGAAGGACATGCAACCTGCCCGTTTACGGTTGGGTCAGCTCCTCGTCGATGCTGGCATCCTGTCCGAGGAGCAGCTCGAGCAGGCGCTCGCTGCCCAGAAGGTCGACGGCCGAAAGCTCGGCACCCTGCTCGTCGAGAACGGGCTCGTTTCGGAAACACAGCTGACGCAAAGCTTGAGCCAGCAGCTGAGCGTGCCATGGATCTCGCTCTACCACATCGATTTTTCCCGCGATTTGCTGAACCTCGTCCCCGTCGAGGTCGCCGAGAAATACTGCCTGCTTCCCATTTATGTTCGGGTGGTTCGAGGGCAGGGCGACACGCTCTACGTGGCCATGGAAGACCCCATGAACGAAGAGGGCCTTCGCGCCTGCTCCGAGTTTTCGGGGCTTCCGGCGCGCGCCATGATCGCCGCTCCAACCGACATCCGAAAGGCGGTGGAGACGTACTATGGGGTGGCGCCCGCCCCGGCCCCTCCTTCTCACGCTCCGGCGGCTGACCGTCCCGTTGCCCCACTTCCGGCTCCCCTTGCGGCGACTCCGGCTCCGGCTCCCCTTGCACCGATCAGCGTCGCTCGATCGCCCAGCCCCCCTGGCGCCTCGCCCCCTCCTCCCATGGCCCTCGGTGACCTCGCCACCCTCGAAGGTCCCGACGAGGACGAGGACGACGAGGCGGATGACGACCAGGAGGTCCACGACCGACCGACGCCGGTCGTCGCCTATGCGGCATCGGTCGATGCCGTGCTCGACGATGAGATCGCCTCGGCGGGGTCGGTGGTGGCGCCCTTCATGGTGGATGAGCCATCATCGATCCAGGCGGGCCTCACCACGATCCCCGAAAGGGACGACGTGCCTCCATCCGTGTCCGCCGCCGCCGCCGCGAAAGCCGCCCGGGGAGCCGAGGGTCCCACGCTCGAAGTCCACGAAGTGGACATGTCCAGGCGCAAGCACAAGCAGGTTCAGCTCACGCTCCTCGACGGCACGACCATCAAGCTGCCGTCTTCTCAAAAGAAGCGCGCCAACGCAGTGCGCACCGATCCTCCGTCGTCGGAAGACAATCTCACTGCGGCCGATCTGCTGGCCGCTTTGCGAGCGGCCGCGCACGGCGTCGATGCCACCGAAATCCTGGGCGCCAATCCGCGGTGGGAGAAAATGTTTGCGGCGATTTTGAGCTTGCTCTTGCGCAAGCACCTCATCATGGAAAAAGAGCTGATGGATGAGCTGAAGAAGATTTAGAGGGGTTGGGGTGGGGTTGAGGTCGAGGTTGAGGTCG
>JBBSDY010000755.1:0-2570 GCA_038240245.1 Polyangiales bacterium | reverse complement strand
GCAGTCGCCCCGGGTCGCGGCCATGTGGTCCCGGTGCTCGAATCGCAGGTGCTTGCGGGCCATTTCGGCGCCGGCGCGGATGAAATCCTCGCCGTGGCATCCGCTGCACGCCCGGGTGTCGTGCGGCTTGGTGTGACAGCTCACACAGGACTCGGTCGTGGGAAAGTGCGTGCGACTGTCGGCTTCGGAGGACGCGATGCCGGTGTGGCAAACGACGCAGTTGATGCCCTTGGTGACGTGAGCGCGGTGCTCGAACGGATGGGAAGACGTGCGCCTGATACCGAGGACGCCGGCGCAAGCGGCGAGCGCGAGACTCAAAAGCAGCAAGACAGAGAATCGACCGCTCAAGGCAGATCCCACGTGCGAGCAAGCCGAAGCAGGGCGTTGGTCTCGAAGCTGTAGCGCGGCGTGGCGCCGGCCTCGACGGCCGTCGACGCTTCCCATCCTGCCTTCGAACGCCACGAGAGCGCCACCAGGCCCCAGGGCCAGACCTCGCCGCGATCGCCGGGATCATCGGCACGTGCGATCTCGAGCTCGGTCGCAAGTCGCCACTGGTCGGCAAGAGGCTCCGACGCGAGCAAGCGAACGCCCGTCCACCGTGTCGAGAGGACATCCTGGCGACGCACCTCGACGCCGAGGCGACCATCACCGTCGTCGTCGGTGCGAAGCGTCGCCCGCAAGCTCGCGTACCCACCGATTTGCCCCCCGACGTTCTGGGCCGCGCCCGAAGCGAGCAGGTCGAGCCGCGGTGCCGCGTCCCATCGGACGGTCGTCCCCAGCGTCTGCGCAGGAAAATCACCGAGCACGGAGAACAACGATGTCGCAGGCAAGAGTCGTCCGGGTGAGCGATGCGAGGCGAACAGCTCCCAGCGCCACGGCTCCGGTCGAATGGCCAGCGATCCAGTGGCCTCGGCGACGCCCCTCGAAAGCAGATCGTATGCGCCCTTACCTGCGAAATCGACCATGCTGGCTGGCGTCGCGGCAAAGTCCGCGCCCACTTCCTCGGTGATCCGTTCGCCGTCCGCACGGCGCGCGAAATACGACAGTCCCATCGTGGCTCGCGACGCGACGCTCTGCGCGATGCGGCCACCGCCCGCCCACTCCGTCGTTCGCGGTGCTGACTGGGGCAGAACGGGAATCCCCCCGAAGGCCTCGGCGGTGGTGCCCCAGGGAGAACGACCGATCGCCGAGATGCCATCGATCTGCAAAGGTCGAATCGCCCCCGTCGTAAAGACGAACCTCCCGGCGCGTAGCTCGCCATGGCCACCAGGCTCGCGTAGCCGCAGGGTGAGCACCAGTACGTCGGCTGCGGGGCGCGTCTGCGCACCGGCCCATCCGAGCGACGCCGTCGGGTCGGCCCGCGCACCCGTCCACACCAGTGTCTCGGCCTCGAGGTACGGATACTTTCGATCCGCCGCCTGAAGGATGACCAGCCCCACCGGTGCACGCGCCTCGCCGATGGCATCGGCCCGCAATCGCAGCGGCTCGGCACTGGCGGTCCTTAGCCCCAATGCAACACCGACGCCCCCCAAAGCGATGGTCAACTTCCCGCATTGCGGCAACATCGCTACTTTTCAAGTAGCATTGCCGACGCGCTTTTGGCAATGTCGTTATTGGTTATGAACCAGGCGCCGCTTACGCTCTTTGCCTTCGCTTGCGCGGGCATCGCGGCCATCATCTTGATCGTGTACCTCGTTCGGCGTCCGCCGCTCGTGGGGGCCACCAAGGTTTGGCTTCTGCTCGGCCTGGGCGTGTTTCCGCTGGGCGTCGCGACCGCTGGCAACGTCCAGGGGTTCGAGGCGACCAAGGAGCGCAAATTTTGCGGATCATGCCACGTGATGATTCCTCACGCGTCTGATTCCAATGACTTGCACAGCCTTTCGCTCGCCTCGCGCCATGCGCACAACAAGCTCTTTGGCGACATCAACTGCTACGTCTGCCACGCCGACTATGGCATGTATGGCACGATCGTCACCAAGATGGGCGGAATGCGGCACGTTTGGCTGTATGTCACCCAATTTCACGACATGTCCCTCGAAGAGGCCAAAAAGGTCATTCACCTGCGCAAGCCCTATCCAAACGCCAATTGTATGCAATGCCATTCGACTGAGCTGACCGTCTGGCAACGCGTGCCCGACCACCGATCGTCGCTCGAAGACGTTCGCAGCGAGCGCATCAGCTGCGCAAGCTCCGGCTGTCACGGCTTTGCCCATCCGTCCACCAAGCCCGCAGTGATTGTGCCCATCACAGCCCCGCCGTCATTGCCCTTGCCAGAGGCACCTCGATGAGAATTCGATCCTACCAGCGAACGTTGACGGCCGCCTGTTTTGCCGGCCTTTTCGCGATCGGACTGATGGTTTGGTCGCTCATCGTGCCGACGCCCATGCCGGTCTTGGTGGCCATGTCGGCCGGACAGGTGCTGGGCACGTTGTCGCTTTTGGCCTACCTGGGCGTCGTCGCCGCGGACGTCCGCCGGGCTCATCTCGAGCGCGAGCTGCTTTCGCCTCCGACGGCGGCCAGCGATGCTACGCCCGGCCCGACCAAAATTTGACCCTCGTTTTCCTCCCCAT
>JBBSDY010000754.1:0-2571 GCA_038240245.1 Polyangiales bacterium | reverse complement strand
CGCTGCTCGACACGATCGAGGCACGTCTCGCGCGTGCGACTTCATTCGCGAGCATCTCGTCGAACCACTGACGCTCGGCCGAGTGGCGCGCGCGGCGGGCTACGCGCCCGACTATTTTTCGAGGCTCTTCAAGCGCCAGCAAGGCATGGGATTCGCCCGCTACTTGAGTCAGGTCCGGATTGAACGCGCCAAGCACCTCATCTACGAGACCAAGCTGACGCTCGAGCAAGTGCAAAAGCTCTGCGGTTTCCGCACCCGCGGACATTTCCATCGCGCATTCAAAGCAGGCACCAAGCGCACACCCATCGAGTACCGCGAGATCGGACCTTGACGAGGTATCTGGCCGGTTGCCCGATCGTCGCCCCCGCTGGTCAGCAGCAGCCTCGTGACGCACCCGCCTCAGCCGTGCTCATCGCAAAATGGGCGAGGGTGGGCGCTCTATCTGCGGCCGTGCTGAGCGGAGGCGGACAATTCGCATCGGTCGTGTTCACGAGATCGACCGCCATCGTGTCATCGGGTCGAATCGAAGAGCGTACGTGTTTCAGTGCGCCAGGCAAAGCCGGGGTGAGGAGGAGGTCGGCCTCGATGCCTCCACCTTGAGCCGGCGGCTGGTCGCACTCGAGGAGTCGCTCGGTACGCGGCTGTTCGATCGCACGCGCGAAGGTCTGCAACCCACCGAAGGGGCGGACTTGCTCCTGCCTGCCGCCGAGGAGATGGCAGCGGCCCACGCCCGCTTCGCGCGGGACGCCTCGGGCTTCGAGCGAGTGGCAGAGGGAACCGTGCGGCTCAGCGTGCTCCGCGGCTTGCCGAATCTTTCGTCGGTCCGGCGCTCATTCGGCTGCGCGCGCGGCATCCGCGTATTGAGGTCGACGTCGACACGTCGATTCGCTTCGTCGATTTCACGCGAGGCGGATCTTGCGATTCGCACGATGCGCCCTCAAACGGGCGAGCTCGTCAGCGTGAAGCTCGGCGAACGTCAATGGATGCCGATGGTGGCCAGCCATCTGGCCAAGAAGATGGGACCGGTGGCTCACCAAGCACGTGCCCCGGACGGCCCTGGCCCTGCGCACCAGCCACTTCACGATGCAGGTGAGCGCGGTCGAATCGGGGCTGGGAGCCGCGCTCTTGCCGCCCGCCTACGCACGGGTCGCGGCGGTGGCGATGCTTCGGCACGCTCGCGCCCTGGCGACCTCGGTGGGCGAGCTACCCATCAACGAGACGTGGCTCGTCGGCCACCGAGCGCTGCGCGCCGTGCCTCGGGTGGCGGCGGTGTGGGCTTTTCTGGTCGAAGAGTTCGCGCGGTTCGAGGTCAATTGACCAGCGGGTTCTTGATCGTCACGATCTTGGGCAGATAGATGGCCATGTTTGCCACCTGCTTCGCGGCAACCGTGCTGTTGCAGGTGTACGAAAAGAGCAGCTCGCGCTCGGGATCGGGATTCGATTCCACGTGCTCGATCGCCGCGTAGCAGATGTTGTCTGCGTCGTACTCGGGCGCGCCCGGCGTCATCTCGGGCACCCTGTACACGGTGACCGGCTTGCTCCACGGGCCCTCGAGCGCCGGCGCCGTGCTGATCGCGATGTTCGCGGACGGCCAGGAGCTGGTGCTCATGAACAGCGCCAGCCACTGCGACGATGTCTTCAGGTACCTGAGCGAGATCCCCACGTTCGCGTCAAACCCGAGATGCTTCACGTCGCTGGTCACGAGCCCCGGCTTGTAGGTGCCGTCGCTCGCCAGGTATTGCAAGACTGCCTTCGGCATCGTGGCCGGTTTCACGAGCTCGTCGAGTGGCAGCCTCGTCATCATCACGCTGCCCACCGATCCGTAAAGGTAGGCGTAGTTGTCGACGACGACCGTGCCCTTGCCGAGCCCCGAGATACTCGCCAGATCGAAGTACTCGACCTTCCACGCGGCCGGCGGATCCAGGGGATTCGCGACGCGCGCGAGGCTCGTTCCCACCTCCGTCGCGGCGCCTTGCACGCGCGTCATCGCGGCGAACAGGGTTCCCTTGTAAAGAAAGGGCTGCTGGGCCCAAAATCGCTGGTTCTGGGTACCGTCGCTGAAGATCGCGTGTGGTGAGCCACCCGTGAGCCCCCACACATAGTGAAGTGATCCCACGCCGCCTTCGCACGTCATCAGCGCAAACGAGCCGGCAATGATTCCCGCACCCGCTCGAACCGTCTGGCCGTGCTTGCCGACGAACGTATCCTGGAACGACCACAGCGCCGTCGTCGGCATCAGCATCGTGGAGTACGCGCTGTCGCCACCCAGCCAGGTGCCGAGCGCCGGCTCGTCCTGGTAGGGGAATTTCAGGGCGCAGCTCGAGAAGGTCGATGACACTGCCCCGGCGTCGTTAGTGGCTGAACCTCCGCCGCCGGGCGTTCCCCCTTCGGCCATTTCGAGTCCACCCGCCCCGAGAGAATCACCGCCGGCGCCCGGGACATTCGCGCCCGCCGCACCGCCCGTTGCCAGACCGGCTCCGGCCACCCCACGGGATCCCGCTGCACCGACAGGTGGATGCGACATGCCACCTACCGAGGCGTCGCCGCAACCCACCGCGCAAGCGCAGATTG
>JBBSDY010000753.1:0-2571 GCA_038240245.1 Polyangiales bacterium | reverse complement strand
TGGCTACGAGCCGGCCACCGTTCGCGCTCACGCCGCCGTCGTTCACCAGCGCGGAAGCTCGAGTGTGAGCGTCGGCGCGTGGCGAAAGCTTGCCGGGGGCGGCGTCGCGATCTGCGTCGTTGCTCCCGATCGCCCCGGCCTCTTGTCGCTCATCGCCGCCGCGCTCACCTCGCACGATCTCGATGTCATCGCCGCGCAGATCTACACGCGCAGCTTGCCCACCGGCCGCTCGGAAGCGGTCGATCTCTTCTGGCTTCGCCGGCGTCCGCTCGCTCGTAGCCATCGCGAAATCACCGACGACGAGGTCGCCACGGTAGAAAGCCTTCTCAAAGATCTCATCGCCGGCGACGAGTCCGCTGGAAAGTTGGTAGAGGGGCCGCTGGTCCAGGTTCCCTATTCCGCGCCGGGGATGACGTCGGTGCGATTCGACGACAACCACGAGGGTGCAGCGGTGCTCGTGGTGCAGACGTTCGATCGCCCCGGTCTGCTCCTGACGATCAGCCGGTGCCTTTTCTGTCTCGACATCCAGGTGGTGCGCTCCGAGGTGAACACGTCGCAGGGCAGGGTGCTCGATCGCTTCTACCTCATCGACTTCGATCGCCGCCCCATCGCCCAAGAGCGCCGCGCTCACATCGAAGCCGAGGTGCTCGCCGCCGTGGAGAACCTCGGTCGAAGGCCGAGCTAGGCTGCCAGGCGTAGCCGACTCCCCCGCTCCTGCACGGTCCCTCCACACAACCTCCCCGATGAAAAGGGAACGACGAGGCGTTGTCTCCTTCTAACCAGCAGGAGGTGACGAATGAATCCCTTACTCCGTCTCATGGGGATCGTGTGTGTGTTCGTGGTGGCTACCTTGGCGTGGCTCGTGCTCGGTGGCGTGACCAGCTCGCGCACGTCCGATCAGCGGGGGACGCTCGACGGTCGGGTGGCAGATCTGTGGGGTAACCCGCAGACGCAGCAGGCCCCGAGCTTCGACCTGCAGTGGACCGAACCGGTGACGAAGTCGGAACAAATCACCGACGACAGTGGCCACACCAAGACCCACACCACGGTCGAGAACGTCGCGCGCATCCAGAGCGTCGATCCCATGCGTTCGCGAATCGAATCCGATCTGCATCTGGACCAGCGCAGAAAGGGGCTTCTCTGGTTTCCACTCTACGACGTGGCGTTCCACGGCGCATGGGCGTACCGGCATACCGAAGAGGTGGCGCGCGATCTTCGGATCACCTTCACACTGCCCGACAAGTCGGGCGTCTACGACGACTTTCGCTTCGTCGTCGATGGCGTCGATCTGGCGCCCAAACTTCGGCCGAAAGACGGCCTGGTCGCCACGACCGTGGTCGTCAAGCCGGGCCAGACCGTATCGTTCGAAGTGGGATACCGATCACGCGGAATGCAAGAGTGGACGTACCGCCCCACCACCGAGGTGGGTCAGATCGAGGACTTCAGCTTGAAAATGCGCACCGATTTTTCGGACATCGATTTTCCCAAGCTCACGATGTCGCCTTCCACCAAGACGCCCAAGGGGAAGGGCTATGAGCTCGAGTGGAATTTCTCGCGGCTCGTTGCCGGGTACGGCATCGGCATGCTGATGCCCGCTCACATCCAGCCCGGCGAGCTCGCTGCCCACATGAGCTTCTCGGCGCCCATTTCGCTGGGGCTTTTTCTCATCTTCGTCTACGTGATCACGCTGCTCAGGCGCATCGAAATCCATCCCATCAATTTTCTGTTCGTGGCCGCGGCGTTTTTCTCATTCAACCTGCTCTTCGGGTACACGGCCGACAGGCTGCCGGTCGAAACGGCGTTCTTGCTCTCGCGCGTGGTGAGCGTCGGGCTCGTGGTGAGCTACTTGCGGCTCGTGGTGGGCGCGCGTTTCGCGCTCCTCGAGGCTGGCCTCGCGCAGCTGCTCTATCAGGTGGGCTTCTCGATCGCCCACTTTTTCGAGGGGTACACGGGGCTCAGCATCACCGTGCTCGTCATCCTGACCTTGTTTTTGCTGATGCAGCTGACGGGCCGGGTTTCGTGGAGCACCGTTTTCGCGCGGCCAGCCCTCCCCACGAGGGCATGATCGATGTTACGTTGCCGCCATGGCCAACCCCGGCGGCAGCGGGCTTCGCGGTGCGAGCAATCGAAAGAAGTTCATCATGGGGGGCACGCTTCTGTTGCTCATTCCCGTCGTCGGCTTCGTGCTCTACACGTACGCCGCGATTTCGATGAGCTACTCCGACGGCGATCGATCGGGCATCTTGCAGAAATTTTCGCACAAGGGCTGGATCTGCAAGACACACGAAGGTGAGCTGGCCATGTCGTACGCACCGGGTCTGGCACCGACCATATGGGACTTTTCCGTGCGCGACGAAGCCGTGGCCATCAAGGTCAACGCGTCTCTCGGCAAGAAGGTCGTGCTCCATTACACCGAGCACCGCGGCGTTCCGACCGATTGCTTCGGCGAAACGGGGTACTACGTCGACGGCGTTCGCCTCGTCGAATGAGTCGCGGCTGCGCGCGCACTGGCCCACCCCCGCAACCACCAAAAGATCACCCCCCCGCTCCTCGCCGCCGCCGTCCTTACGA
>JBBSDY010000752.1:0-2580 GCA_038240245.1 Polyangiales bacterium | reverse complement strand
GCTCGGTCAGGCAGCGACCGCCATGCTCAAGCTGCTCGGCGTTCGGGCGATTGCCGAGCCACTTTCGAACTGGGTCGGCGACTTGAAGCTCACCGGACTCGGCACGGGCGTCCCCACCCAAGGCGCGGTGCAGTCAGTGCACGTAGTGAGGCGTCCCCCCAAGGTTCAGTTGCGGCGAGATCGCGACAAGGCTCCGGAGAACGACGCCTTCGACCTCGTCTGGTCGGTCGACAAGCAGATGCTCGTGGGAGCAGCCGGAAAAGAAGCGCGAGCGGCTTACACATCGCTCACCCGAACCGACTCGGTTGCCACGCTGGCGCAGGACGACTTCGCAAAGAGCGTTCTGACCAGGCTCGGGCCGGCGATCTCCTTCGCGCTCGTGGTCGACACCGCGCGTCTTTCCAGTGAGCAGGCGACCCACGAGAAGGCGACGTTCGTCCTTGCGTACGGCAAGGAACCAACCTCGGCTGACCGCGCGTGGCTCGAGCTCGACATACCTTCCACGGTGCTCACCAGCTACGCATCGATCGTCGGCGCGCTGATGGGCGGAGCTGCGACGTCGCCCACAGGGGCCCCGAAGCACTGAGCCATGCCCCGCCTCGGCTATGACGACGTCATTCTACTCACCGGCTTTCCGTCATTTTTGGCACGCAAGCTGGCAGTTCACATTCTCGAAAGCGAGCCGCGCACCTTGGTGCACGCCATCGTACGGAGCAAGCTCGCCCGCGAGGCCGCAGAAACGGCCCAGGCGTGGCCCAAAAGCTGGCGCGATCGTTTCGCGATGATCGAGGGAGACGCCGCGGCCATGGATCTCGGCCTTTCCGGCGCCGAATTCCGCGACCTCACCGGCCAGATCGATCGCATCCATCATGCTGCCCAGGTCACGTACCTGGGCGTCGACCGGCGCACCGCCCAGCAGCTCAATGTCGAGGGCGCGCGCGAGATCATCGAGCTTGCCAGGGCATGCTCGTCGCTAAGATGCCTCGTCTTTCATTCGACGGCAGACGTGGCCGGCGACCGAACCGGGATAGTCCGCGAAGAAGATCTCGAGGCTGGTCAGCGTTTTCCGACCTTCGTGGCCGAGACTCGAGCCCGAGCCGAAAAGCTGGCTCGCCAGGCGATGCACAACGTTCCCATTGCCGTCGTACGTCCCGCGACGGTGGTCGGTGAATCGACGACCGGCGAGATTGACCGCTTCGATGGTCCGTACCTGCTCATCTTGCTCATCGTCACATCTCCGGCCGAGATCGCCATACCCCTGCCGGGAAAGGGCGACACGCCGCTCAACCTCGTGCCCATCGACTACGTGGTGCGCGCGTCGCACGCGATCGGTCGCGATCGCCGGGCGCCCGGGCGCACGTTTCATCTGGTCGACCCGACCCCGGTGAGCGCCAGGAAGATCTTCGAGCTCGTTGCGCACGCGGGCGGCCGGCGCTCGCCTCGCGGATACATACCCACCAACCTCACCAAGGCGTTGCTGCGCACTCCGGGTCTCGAGCGATTCGCCAAGAGCCCGCGTGCATTCGTGGAGAGCCTCGCCACACCGGTCACCTTCGACACCCGCAACACCGACGAGATCCTGGCGGGCACCGGGATTGTGTGCCCTGCGTTCGACTCCTACGTCGATCACATCGTCAACTACGTGCGTGATCGCGTGCGCGAAAAGCGCGAGCGCCGTTCCGGCGAGCAGACCGATCCTCTCGCCTCCACGGCGACCGACCTCCCCGACCAGTTCGACGAAAAACCCTGAACCGCCGGGAGCGCCCGGGCTACGCCGCGCGCCGTGCGTTGGAGGTGACGAAGTAGCGGATGAAATTGCGCAAGAGCTCGCGCGCGTGCGGCGTCTCGGCGGCCTCGCGCAGAATGGCCTCGGCATCGAGGCCTTCGTCGACCAGGCAGGGCCGTCTCACCTCGATGTAGCCGCGCATCACGCCCCCGTCGATTTCGGGATGGAACTGGACGCCGCGCGCGACACGTCCGAACGAAAGGGCAGCGTGCGCTTCGAGGCGGCTCGCCGCGATGACCGTGGCGCCGGGAGGCAGAGACACCACCGTATCGACGTGGCTCGAATTCACCTGCAGCTCGTGCGGTAGCCCATCGAAGAGGGGATCGTCCAGGTGGCGCGTCACCTCGACCGTGCCGATCTCGCGGCCTCGAGGGTTTCGTTTTACGTCACCCCCGAGCGCCTGCGCCATGAGCTGGTGACCGAAGCAAATCCCGAGGAGCGGCGTCTCGGCGCGGATGACGTCTCTGATGTAGGCCTCGGCGCGCAACATCCACGGAGTCCGTTCGGTGACGCTCGAAATCGATCCGGTGATGACGATGGCGGCGACGGATTCGCAATCAGGAAAGGAATCGGCCGATCTCAGGTCGTGCTCGACCCATTTTCCCGTCCATGCATCGCCTGCCGCGCGCGTGATCCAGGCAAAAAACTCACCGTGAACCTCGGCAACCTGGGGCACTGCGTCGCCCGCTCGCAGCACCAGAATCGTGTCGTCGACCTGTCGACTTGGAGGCAAGGTTGCGTCGGCCATCTACCCAGCTTCCAATATTGCCTCTTTGGGCCGCCGGGTTCAATCT
>JBBSDY010000751.1:0-2581 GCA_038240245.1 Polyangiales bacterium | reverse complement strand
GGTCACGCCGGCGCGGTGGCGCGCGCCATCGAGCTCGTCGGACAGCGCCAGGGCAAAGCCATCCCCCTCAAGGTGAGCGCTCCCTTTCATTGCTCGCTCATGGCCCCCGCGGCCCGCAAGCTCGCCGCACGTCTCGAGTCTGTGGCCGTCTCGCCCTTCGCGTTTCCCGTCATCGCCAACGTCGACGCGCGCGCCAACAGCGATCCATCACGCGTGAAAGATCTGCTCGTGCAGCAAGTCGATCACCCCGTGCGCTGGGAAGAAACGGTGCGCTCGATGGCCGCCGATGGCGTGACGCACATTTTCGAGATCGGCCCTGGCAAAGTGCTCGCCGGTCTCACGCGCCGCATCGCCAAGGAGATCGAGGTCGTCGGCGTGGGCACGCCCGAAGGCGTCGAAACCGCAGCCAAGCTGTTCTCGTGACGAGCTCTTGGGGGCACGGGCACGGGCACGTTGACGGGGCTGAATTCAGAAATTCGGCCTGGGCCGCTTTGACGGCTGGGACCCGTTTTGTGGTAGATCGGCCCCCAATGTTCCGTCTCGACAACAAGGTCGCCCTCGTTACGGGCGCGTCACGGGGTATCGGGCGCGCCATCGCCGAAGCACTTGCCGAGCAAGGGGCCATGGTGTTCGTCAACTACGTCAAGGGCGAGGCGGCAGCCAAAGAGGTTGCCGACGGCATCATGGCCCGCGGCGGCAAGGCCGAAATCCTGGGGTTCGACGTGGCCGATCCCGAAGCCTGCGAATCCGCCATTGCCGGCGCTGCCAAACGCGCCGGACGGCTCGACATCGCCGTCTCCAACGCCGGCATTTCCATCGACGGCCTCGTGCTCCGACTGAAGCCCGACGACATCGAGCGAACTTTGAGCGTCAATGTCGGCGGCGCTTTTTCTCTCGCCAGGGCCGCCAGCCGCGTGATGATGCGAGCACGCACCGGTCGCATCATCCTCATCTCCAGCGTGGTCGGTGAATCGGGCAACGCCGGACAGAGCGCCTACAGCGCCTCGAAGGCGGCGCTTCTCGGTCTCGCCAAGAGCCTCGCGCGCGAGTACGTCTCCAGGGGCATCACGGTCAACGCAGTGGCACCAGGATACGTCGACACCGACATGACCCAATCCCTCACCCCCGAGCAGCGCGAGGCCCTCCTCAAGGCCGTACCGGCCGGTCGCGTGGCCACGGCGCGCGAGATTGCCACCGCGGTGGCGTATTTGGCCTCGGACGAGGCAGGTTATGTTACTGGACAGACGTTGCGAGTGAACGGCGGAATGTACATGTGACGCATCACAGCATGGTGCGAAATAAACTGCGCGTCCGAACAGACGTGCATCGGGCTCTCGTTTGGAGTAGACGGGCGGCCTCTCCGGATCGTTAAAAGTAACTCCGGAGTCGATTACGGGAAGGTGCGAGCTATGGCAGAAGGTCGGGACATTGCGGCCGAAGTTCGGCGAATCATCAAGGATCAGCTCGACGTCGAGGAAAAAGACATCAAGTCTGAGTCCACGTTCATCGACGATCTTGGAGCCGACTCACTGGGGCTCGTCGAATTGGTTCTCGCGTTCGAAGAGGCTTTCGAAATCGACATCCCGGACGAAGACACCGAGAAGATTCGGACAGTCCAGGACGCCATCGACTACATCGAGAAGAACGCCAAGAAGTAGCCGGCCCGGAGGGCGATCGCTCCAGTTTGGGCCCAACTCGTCGGGCGGGCCCTGGTCGGTTGCCCTTCGGTTCGAGTCATTCCACACTCCTGCGTCCCCACGCGGGCCGGTGTGGCTACGGCGGGCAGCGAGGACCCTAAAACAGTAGGCCATGGAACGAGTCGTCATCACGGGAATCGGGCTGGTTACGCCCAACGGCATCGGGACCGCCGAGTCGTGGCAGTCGATCGCTGGCGGGCAGCCCGGGATCGCCACCATCACCCTCTTCGACGCGTCGAGCTACAGGTCCCAAATCGCCGGCGAGGTCAAAGGCTTCGAGCCGACCCAGTTCATCGAGAAGAAGAAGGTCAAGGAGATGGCCCGGTTCGTCCAGCTCTCCATGGCCGCGAGCAAGCTCGCCGCGCAAGACGGCCACCTCGAGCTGACCGACGAAGATCGCGAGAGGGCGGGCTGCTTCATCGGCGTCGGGCTGGGCGGCCTCGAGGTCATCGAGGCGATGACCCGTACGCTCGACGCCAAGGGGCCGGACAAGATCAGCCCGTACTTCATTCCGTCGGTCATCGCCAACCTCGCGGCCGGCCAAGTCTCCATGGCGCTCGGGCTCAAGGGTCCGAGCTACTGCAACACCAGCGCCTGCTCGTCATCGGGCCACGCCATCGGCGAGGCCTATGAATGGATACGTCACGGTCGCGCCGATCTGATGGTCGCCGGCGGATCCGAGTCGACCATCACTGGCCTCGGTGTCGGTGGTTTCTGCGCGATGTTCGCGCTGTCCAAACGCAACGCCGAGCCGGCGCGCGCGAGCAGGCCCTTCGACAAGGGACGAGACGGCTTCGTCATTGGCGAAGGCGCCGGCACGCTCATTCTCGAATCGCTCACCCGCGCCCGCAAACGCGGCGCGACCATCTACGCCGAGGTCACCG
>JBBSDY010000750.1:0-2588 GCA_038240245.1 Polyangiales bacterium | reverse complement strand
TTCGTCCAGCCCTTCGCGTTCTTTCTATTTTTGGCCGCGTCGATCGCCGAGAACAAGCGCGTTCCGTTCGATGCCCCCGAGGGCGAGAGCGAGATCGTGGCCGGGTATTTCCTCGAGTACTCGGGCATGAAATTCGGAATGTTCATGCTCGGCGAGTACATGGAGCTTGCGATCTCGAGCGCCGTCCTCACCACCGTCTTCTTCGGCGGCTATGCGATACCGTTCTTGCACCGGGACGGCATCACCGTGGCCTTCGGCGACATCATCTACCCGACCTTGAAGATGCCACACGTTCTCGTCATCGGGCTGGGAGTCTGCGCATTCTTCCTCAAGACCTGGACGGTGTGCTGGGCCCAGCTCTTCATTCGCTGGACGATCCCCCGCTTTCGCTATGACCAGATCATGAAGCTCGGGTGGCGGTTTCTTTTGCCTTCGGCCCTGGTCAATGTCCTGGTGACGGGAATGGTTCTGCTTTCGATTGCGCAAGGTGGCCCCGGCCTCTCCAATGCGCTCGACATTCTCGGCGGCGTGACCCAGGCGTTGGTCTTCGCCGGCGGGACGGTCGGTCTCCTCTGGCTCATCTCGGGCATCCTCGCCCCCGCCCGCGAGCACCTGAAATCGAACTCGTCGTCGGCCACCTACGCCAGGGCCAAGGGCGGCACCAAGCTAACCCCCATGCAGGCCTGACCTCACGTTTGGGAAGGATGAACAATGGCAACGCAGACTGACAAGGGGATCATCGGCAAGCCGGTTCCGAGGCCGAAGCGACCGCCGTCCACGCAATCGTTCGTCCCCGAGATCTTGAAGGGGATGAAGGTCACCATGCGTCACTTCTTTCACAACACGAAAGAGGTCGCGCTCGGCCAGCGTCCCGATCCGGTTCTCGAGAGCCTCGACGAGGGCATCACCTGCCTCAGCTACCCCGAGCAAAAGCGCCCCTACCCCGAGCGGTTTCGCGGCCTGCACCGACTCACGCTCCGCGAGGATGGGTCCCCCCGATGCGTGGCGTGTCTGTGCTGCTCGACGGCGTGCCCCGCGCAGTGCATTCACATCGTCCCGGCCGAGTATGCCGAGGGCGACAAACGCCGGGGCTACGAGCGCTTTCCCGATGAGTTCGTCATCGACGAGCTGCGCTGCATCTTTTGCGGGTACTGCGTCGAAGCCTGCCCCTGCGACGCCATCCGCATGGACACCGGACACCATGCCGCCCCCTATGATTCGCGCGACCAGTTCATCTTCAAGAAGGACTTGCTGATGGCCGCGTCGGCGCGTGATGGCTCGCACAAGAGCGAGAACCCCCGCCACGAGCCGGGCGATCCGTCGCACCCCGGAATCGATCGCGACCACCACTGATCATGGCCACGGAGTTTGAGACGGTCATCGGTCTCGAGGTTCACGCCCAGCTTCTGACCCGGACCAAGGTGTTCTGTGGGTGCTCGACATCGTTCGGGGATCGCGCCAACAGCAACGTTTGCCCGGTTTGTCTGGGCCTGCCCGGATCGCTCCCTGTTCTCAACGGCGAGGCGGTGCGCATGGCCGTGCGTATCGGGCTGGCCCTCGGTTGCACGGTGCAACCGCGCAGCATCTTCTCCCGCAAGAACTACTTTTACCCCGACCTTCCCAAGGGCTACCAGATCAGCCAGTTCGACCTGCCCCTTTGCACCGATGGACATCTCGACATCACGCCGCCCGAAGTTCCGGCCAAGCGAGCCGGCATCGTCCGCGTGCACATGGAAGAAGACGCCGGCAAGAACGTGCACGGGCTTGGCGGCGACTCGGTCGTCGACCTGAATCGCGCGGGTACACCGCTCGTCGAGATCGTCGGCGCGCCGGACCTCGCGTCGAGCAGCGAGGCAGCCGAGTACCTGAAACGCCTTCGCGAGGTGCTCATGGCGCTGGGAGTCAACGATGGCAACCTCGAAGAGGGTAGCTTTCGCTGTGACGCCAACGTTTCGATTCGGCCGAAGGGGAGCCCAGCTCTCGGGACGCGTTGCGAAATCAAGAACGTGAACTCGTTTCGTTTCGTCGAGCGCGCCATCGATTACGAGGTGACCCGACAGATCGCCCTCGTCTCTTCGGGTCAAGCCGTCGTACAGGAGACACGCCGCTGGGACGAGCCGACGGGCAAGACCTATCCACTGCGTTCCAAAGAGGAAGCGCATGACTATCGCTACTTTCCCGAGCCGGATCTCCCTCCTCTCATGGTCGAACGCGAGTTCGTCGCCGAGCAGAAGGCATCGCTCGAAGAGCTTCCCGTGGCGCGGCGCGAGCGCTTCGTATCCAAGCTCGGGCTTAGCGCGTACGCCGCACAGGTGTTGACCATTCACCCGCGCATCGCCGATTTTTTCGAGAGTGCGGTGCGCCTGCACGGCGAGGCGGTGCCGGTCGCCAATTTCATCCAGACCGAGGTGCTGGGTGGCGTCGCCACCGCCGGGCTCGACGCGACGTTCCCCGTGTCGGCCGAGCAAGTCGCCGAGCTGCTCGACCTCGTTGACAAGAAAACCATCAGCGGCAAGCAGGCGAAAGAGGTCTACGCCAAGCTCGTGGGGACGACCAGGACTCCATCTTCGGTGGTCAAGGACAGCGGG
>JBBSDY010000749.1:0-2590 GCA_038240245.1 Polyangiales bacterium | reverse complement strand
CGCCCACCTGGACGATCTCGCCCGCGAACTCGTGCCCAAGGATCACGGGCAGCTTGAGACCACGGAAGCCACCGCGACGGTCGATGAGGTCCCGACCGCAAACGCCCTCGGCTCTGACCCGCACCAGAACCTCACCGGGGCCCGGCGCGGGATCTTTTGCTTCGCGGTATTCGAGCTCTTCGGAACCTCCGAGTCTTTCGAGGACAATGGCACGCATGGCGCGAAGGTAGCGGTTTCGGGGCCATGGCGCTATCTTCCGCCCCTGTCCATGGCCACCTCCAAAAAATCCGTCAATCTCGCGCTCTTGGGCTGCGGCACGGTCGGCGGCGGCGTCATTCGGCTGCTGTCGGCCAATGCCGCTCACCTCGCTGCGCGTGTCGGCGCCCCGCTCGTCGTGCGCAAGGTTCTGGTGCGCGACGTCGTCAAGGATCGCGTACCGGAATGCGACCGCTCGCTGCTGACGACCAACCCCGATGAGGTTCTGGGCGATCCCGAAACCGACGTCGTGGTCGAGGTCATGGGCGGCGAAGAGCCCGCCTACGACTACATTCGACGCGCCATGCACGCCAAGAAGGGCGTGGTCACGGCGAACAAGATGCTGCTGGCCGCACGCGCTCACGAGCTGGTGAAGCTCGCGGTCGAGCGGGGCATCGACCTCGCCTTCGAGGCGTCGGTGGGAGGCGGCATCCCCATCATCCGCGTCTTGCGCGATGCGCTGGCCAGCGATTCGGTCGAAACGCTGTACGGCATCGTCAACGGGACGTCGAACTACATTCTCACGCGCATGCGCGAAGATGGCTTGCCCTTTGCCCAGGCGCTCGGTGAGGCACAGGCCAAGGGATACGCCGAGGCCGATCCCACGCTCGATATCGATGGGCACGACGCCGCCCACAAGATGTCGGTTTTGGCGATGCTCGCCTTCGGGGTCAAAGTCGAGCACGGCAAGATCCCCACTGAGGGCATCCGATCCATCGAGCCCATTGACCATCGGTTCGCCGATCGCTTCGATTTCGTCATCAAGCACCTCGCCATCGGCAAAGATCAAGGGGACCGCATCGAGCTTCGCGTTCATCCGACGTTGGTTCGCAAGAGCAGCGTGCTCGCCAACGTCTCGGGCGTGCTCAACGCGATCTACCTCGAGGGGCGCGCGCTCGGACCGTGTCTCATCTCGGGACGGGGCGCGGGCGACATGCCGACGGCGGTGAGCGTGGTGGCCGACATCGTCGATGTCGCGCGATCGCAGCTGGCCGGCGCGGCAGGCCTTTCCACCCGCGGGATCTCACTCGAGGAGCGACCGCTCGTGCCCCTCGGTGAGGTCGAGACGCGCTACTACTTGCGGTTCACCGGCCAGGACCGGCCTGGGGTGCTGTCTCGCATCGCGGGGGCCCTGGGTGAGCACGGCGTCAGCATCGAGCAGATGGTCCAAGACGGAAGATCGGTCGCTCCGTCCAAGCCCGTCCCCATCGTCATGATCACCCACCGCGCTCTCGAATCAGGGGTCATCGCCGCCATCAAGGCCATCAGCGCTGCCGACTACGTGACCGACAAAACGCGCGTCCTTCGCATCGAAGAAGTCTGAGCTCGTGACGGAAGAGGTCACTCCCCGTCCCTCGAGAAGCGCCCCGCTCGGCGTCTTCGATTCGGGATTGGGCGGGCTCACGGTGGTGCGCGCGCTGCGCGAAAGGCTGCCTGCCGAGTCGATCGTCTACCTCGGCGACACCGCTCGCGTCCCCTATGGGACGCGCTCCAAGGATACCGTCATCAAGTACGCATTGAGCTGCTCGAAGGTCCTCATCGCCCGTGGCGTGAAGACAATCGTCGTGGCGTGCAACACCGTGAGCGCGGTGGCGCTCGACGTCCTGAGGGTCGAGCTCGATCTGCCCGTGCTCGGCGTGATCGAGCCGGGCGCGCGGGCCGCCGCCCTCGCCGCGGGCGGCGACGTCATCGGTGTGCTCGGCACCGCGGGCACCATCGCTTCGGGCGCGTATCCCCGCGCGGTCGCGGCGGCCAGTATGCGCGCCGAGGTCATCGGCCAGGCGGCTCCTCTTTTGGTCCCCCTGGTCGAGGAAGGCTGGATCGACGGTGAAGTTCCGCGGCTCGCCGTGCGCCGGTACCTGGAGCCCATCCTGGCCCGCGGAGCGCGCGTCATCGTGCTCGGCTGCACGCACTACCCTCTGCTCCACGACGTGATCGAGCGCGAGGCCGAGGCGCTCGCGGGGCGCCCGGTGCCCATCGTCGACAGCGCCCGGGCCACCGCCGACGACGTGGCAGCCTTCTTGAAGGATCGGGGCCTGCTGGCCGAGGGCAGCGGCAAAGGCGAGCTCGAGCTTTTGGTCACCGACCTGCCCAAGACATTTGCCGACGTGGCCAGCCGCTTTCTCGGCGAAGCCGTGCCGCGGGTGAAGCAGATTGATCTCTAGGCTTCATCTGGTCGACGGGACGTATGAGCTCTACCGGGCTCACTACGCTCCGCGCCCCGGCCACGATTCGCCGTCGGGCCAGGATGCCAAGGCCACCGTGGGCGTGGCGGCTTCCATTCTCGCGCTGCTCCAGGAAACGAGCGAAGAGGTCACCCACATCGCGGTGGCCT
>JBBSDY010000748.1:0-2591 GCA_038240245.1 Polyangiales bacterium | reverse complement strand
GATCGATCGAGCTTGCCGGGCTCGGCAGCTCCGCTCGATCCGGTCGCCGATGCCTTGGAGGTGTTGCGCGAGCCGGCGGGGAGCCCATCAATTTCACCAGAACAGCCGATTCCAAGAAAAAGCAACGAAGCCAAAGTGGCGAGCCGTGCGATCATGCGTTCCGACCCTTCCTGTAAAGGTCAGTAGCGTTCGCCCAGAAAATCGTGTCACCCGGCGCAACGATGGCTCAATCAGTGCAGCTCGGGTGCAGGATGCTGCTGTAGCTCGATCACCTCGCGCGCGGTCAGGGCCCGACTGTAGATGGCCACGTCATCGATCGACCCGGCGAAGGGGCGCTTTTCGGGCCCCGACCAGCTGCCCAACAGCAGGTTCGCATTGCCCGGCGTGATCACGCGAGCGATGGGACTCTCGGCTTGGATCGATCCATCCAGATAGAGCGCCATGCGAGCAGCCGGGCCATCGACCACCGCGGTGATGTGTGACCAGCGCGTCGGCTGCCAGGCGTACGAGTCGAGGAATGCGTACTCGGTCTCGGCGGGACCGGTCCAGTAACCAAAATGGAGGTGCTGATCGGACGGCCCCTCTTCGAGGTTGATCTCCCAGCCGCCATGAAAGACGATTTCGGTGCTGATGGCGGTCGCGATGGCGGCGCCGAGCTCGTTCGACCCAACCTTGGCCCACAGCGAAACCGACCAGCTCGCCGTCGCGTCGGGAAATCGATCGACGGTGATTTGGTCTCCCGATTGGAAGTGGAGCGCCCCCGCAAACTGGCCGTCATGGATCCAAGTCGCCCCAGTGACCACGCCGTCACGCTTGTTCCCCGACGAATCATGCAGGATCGTTCCGTCAGGCTCGTCGAACGTCCAGTGCGCGACCAGCCCGCTGGTCAGCGTGGTGGAAGCGAGATCGACGACGTCGAGGGGACCGGGCCCGCAACCCACCACGCACACGAGCGGCATTCCCAGCAACACCTGGCGCCTCATAGATGACCCACCACGGAGAGGCTAGCGAGTAGCGAAGGGTGTCCCGTTCGCGCCGCCTCGTTCTCGAAGAATCGGACCACCGGGTACGGGGTGAGCACGAGACCTTCCCCTTCGAGCGACACGTCGAGCTGCGACGCGATTCGCAGCGACACCCCCACTCCCGCCATTGCGGCGAATGCCCAGCGCGAGGCGCTCTTGCCTTCGTACGGCCAGTCTGCCTGGCCGTCGGCCGATACGTGATAAGCGCCGACACCCGCGCAGAAGAACGATCTGACCGATCCGGTCCACGGAGAAGCAAGCACCTCGGCGAGCCCCATCTCCTGGCTCACCGTCGCGGATCCATTGGGGCCCAGCACCTCGGGCCGCGTTCCGAGCCCGGCCAACGTCAACCGCGCAGTCCATGTTGGAACCGGCGACCACCGCAGGCGCACCGTCGGGAGCCACGCGGGGTCGAGCCCTTCGGTACCGACGAGCATCGACACGCCCGCTTCGACACCCCACACCGAACGGCGCTCGTGCTCGACGGCTTTGGTCACCCACTGGGTTGCCTGGTTCGAGGGAGCCAGTGCGCTTTCAGGTTGCTGCGAAGGGAGGAGCAGCTCGAGCAGGCTCGCCCGCAGGAGCTCCACCGTGCGGCGCGCCAGGATCTCGGGCGTGGCCTCGGACCGACGTTCCATCTCGACCTTGCGCACGAGTGTCTTGCGCGTCAGCCGATCGACGATCCACACCCGCGCCGAGCCCGCGCCGGGGTCGATCGTGACGCCGACGATCGCCGCCACGGTCGTCGCTCTCGACTCGAAGTCCATCTTCGATGGATCGACATCGTCGGGGGTCTCTTCGAGTGACACTTCGAACCCATCGGCCACGAGCTCGCCGCGAATGCGGGTCAGGGTCTCGGGGACGAGGGCGCTCGCGGCGCTGGGATGGACCAGCACGATGTGGACCGGATCGGCGTTCGCCATCTTGCTCCACGCCAAGAGCGCGATACCCGCGAAACCGAGGGCGCTCTGGCGTCTGTATCCGATCAAGGCGTTCGCAGTATCGATTGGGCCGTGGCCGCGTAGGCGCCCTGGGGAAAGCGGCGCACGTACTCTTCTGCCACGCGACGTGCTGCCGAGTCTCCCTGGCTACGCTGCAAGACGATCATCTTACGCCCCAGCGACTCGGCCGAATAGGTGCCCGATGGTGCTTCTTCGAGGTAACGCTGGTACCAGCCGAGCGCTGCCTTCGGATCTCCGCGCTTCTCTTCCAATCTTCCCAAGAGAAAGCCCGCATCTTTGGCGCGCGACGACCGCGCGAAGCGCCGGCGCTGGGCCATGAGCGCTTGCCCGGCGATCTCGTCTCGGCGCTTGTAGCGAGCCGCATCGGCGAGCGCCGCAAGATCGTCGCTCGAGGCTTCGGCCAGCACGCTGTCGAGGCCGCGGCGTTCGGCACCTTCCAGGATCGCGTCGAGATTGCCGCGCGCCAGCTCTGCCGGCCAGCTCGAACCGGACGCCGCGCTCCGCGAGCTCGGCTGAGCCGGTGCCGGCGCAGAGTCGAACCCCTCGCGCTCGCTCTCCGCGGCAGTTCCGATCTCCGGCCGCACGTTTGCCGAGGGAACCGGCGGCG
>JBBSDY010000747.1:0-2592 GCA_038240245.1 Polyangiales bacterium | reverse complement strand
GCGACGGGCACCGGTCCGTCGAAGTCGCGCAAGGCGATCTGGCTCGGCGCCGCCGTGACCGTGGTCCTCGTGGTCGGTGGGTTCATCTTTGCTCGCCGTAACGCCGGCTCCACCGATACAGGGACCACCGTCCTTACGCCCCCGACTCCTGCCGCTGTCCTTACGGTGGCCCCCCCACCTCCGAGCCCTCCGCCCGTCGTCGAGACGGCAATCCCCCCGGCACCCAGCCCCGCGGTGAGCGCGAGCGCAGCCAAGCCCGAGCCGGCATCTCCACGGCCCGGCGGCAGGCGTCCGCCGGCGGGAGCGCATCCCGCCGGAGCGCCACCCCCTGCAGCTCCCGCTGCACCACCCAAGCCCGCAGCACCCGCCGATCTTTTCGACGACCGCAAGTGACCAAAACCATGCTCCGCACCCACGCTCCCCGCCTCTTTCTCCGCGCTAGCATCGGCCTCGCCACCGCCGCGAGCGTCGGCGGCGTGACATCGCTGGCCCACGCCGACTCGTCGCTCGCCGACAAGGCCGCCGCCCAGTCGCTCTTCGACGAAGGGCGCAAGCTGATGATCGAGGGCAGGTTCGCACAGGCTTGCCCCAAGCTCGCAGAAAGCGAGAAGCTCGATCCCGGCATTGGCACACAGTTTCACCTCGCTGACTGTTACGAGCACGTCGGACAGACAGCGAGTGCGTGGGCAGGCTTTCTCGAGGCCGCGTCGACGGCCAAGTCGATGGGCCAGGGCGAGCGCGAGAAAGTCGCGCGTGACCGCGCAACCGCCCTGGCGCCGCGTCTGTCCAGGCTCACCATCGTGTCGCCCGGCGCCGAAGGACTGGCGGGTCTCGAGATCAAGCGCGATGGCGCACTCGTCGGGCGAGCGCTGTGGGGCACCGCCATTCCGGTCGATCCCGGCGCTCACGTTCTCGAGGCGACGGCTCCCGGCAAAAAATCGTGGCAAGGCACCGCGCAGGTCACCGGCGAGAAGGCCAACGTGGTGGCGACCATCCCGGCGCTCGAAGACGCACCGCCGGGCGCGGGGGCAGCAGCCGTTTCGTCGACCGGTGCCGTCGGTGCGGACGCCCGTGGGCACGGCAACGGCCATCGCACGCTCGGCCTCGTGGTGGGGGGAGTCGGCATCGTCGGCCTCGGCATTGGCACGGTGTTCGCTCTCAGCGCCAAGTCCAAGTACGACGATTCGGTCAAGCTTTGCAGCCCCGCCGACAAGAATCTGTGCCCCGCGCCGGGCGTCACCTTGCGCGACCAGGCGCGCAGCGCCGGCACGGTCGCCACGGTTGCGTTCGGCGTGGGCGGTGCGGCCCTGATCGCCGGAGCCGTTCTCTTCTTTACCGCACCCAGTGGATCGACCGAGACGCCGCGCGTTGCCGTCGTGCCTGCGGCCGCGCCGGGATCGGCGGGTCTCGTCGTCGTGGGTGTGTATTAGGAGCTAGGATACCTTTCTCAATCCCGCCAGGAGCAGGGCGAGGAAAATCGCGCCGGCGAGGACAGTCGCGGCGAGGCCCGCTCGCCCGTTTTGCAGCAAAATCAGCACGCCGTTGGTTACCACGATCACGACGACGACTACGGGAATGAACACGAGCGAAAATGGTTGACGCTCGGGAGGCGCGGCGTGGGTGCTCGGTCGTACTTCACCGGGTCGCGAGCTTGCGGTCGGGGATATGGACGTGTCGGAAGCTCGGCGCTGAGCCTCGGCGATCCCGATACCGCGCATCTGACAGAGGAGAGCGATCTCGGTGTCGCCCGCAAAGAAGTAGACCGATTCATTCGCACCCGCGATTTCGAAAAAAGCCACGCCCATCGACCCCGGCATGTTGAAAGAAGACCACGTCCACTCCGGTGGTCCAACCTGCGGCCATGGGATGCGCCGCATGCGGTCTCCGACTCCGACATCGAGGCCCTCGGCGGAGCCCCAGACTTCTTGCTGGCGAACCATGAAGTGACGGAGCCCGAACAGCACAATCGACATGGGAGCCGCGACCCAAAGCCCCAATAGACCCGATGCGTCCCCTTTGCCGATTGCGCGTCCAATGGCTTGGGCCGTGGCCATCACGAAGCCGAAAACACAGAGCGCGACGAATCCGTCGGCGGCCCATCGCATCGCCCTGTGCCTACCTTGCGAAAACAACGCTGTGCGCTGCTCGTCCGTGCTCATCAGTTGCCTCCTTCAGAAGGGCCATTCGAGGCAAACATCGCCGGTCACCAATCCGAAGCCGAGGCGTCCGCAGAGCTCGGGGCGACCGTCCACATCGCGATCGCGAAAGCCGATCGCGCCTTCGAGGGTGAGCCCTGCCGATACTCCGACGCTGCCCGACACCAGTCCGTCCACCAAGGTTGCGGAGCCTTCGGCTTCGACTGCGCTTGCGCCGACAGAAACGCCGAAGCCCGTGCTGCCATCAGGATTGTGAACGCCAATTCCAGCGTGTGCGGTGAAGACCTCCAGCGATGCGGACGCATGTTCGACGAATCCATAGTCCCATCCCGGCTCGCCAGAAATACCGACGCGCCCCATCGTGAGCTGGGCGCCTTTGAACGACGGGCCCGCTTCGGCGCCGGCGAAAAAGACTTCGGCGTCGACTCCCGATCGG
>JBBSDY010000746.1:0-2599 GCA_038240245.1 Polyangiales bacterium | reverse complement strand
GTTCGCAGGGTCTGCAAAACGCCGCAGTAGCGCTCGGTGAGCTTGAGCAACGTGGCGCGCTGTTCATCGGTTGCGTCGGTGTCGAGCTCGAAGCGCAGTCGAATTTCGCGAAACCCGACGGGCGCGTCCCTGGCGACGCCCAGCGTTCCGCGAAAATCGAGATCGCCTTCCGCCACGACGGCGCCGCTCTTGAAAGCGATGCCGAGCGCGGTGCTCACCGCCTTCATGGTGACGCCGGCGCAGGCGACCAGCGCTTCGAGCAGCATGTCGCCCGAGCAAAGCGTCAGACCGTCGCCGCCGGTGGCTGGATGAAGGCCGGCCACGGCGAGCGCCTTGCCCGTCTCGACCTTGCAGGTCACGTCCTCGTCTCCCAGGACGCCGCGCGCGGTCAGCGTGATCACCGCGCTCTCGGGGTTTTCCTTGTACTGGGCTTTCAGCGGGGCTTGTAGCGCTCGGAGATCGTCTGATTTCATGGCAGCTACTTCTTGCGATGTTTCGCCGATCTTTGCAATTGGTTCAAGCGACGCTCTACTTGACGATCTCGGGATCCTTGCGAATGAAGTTCTGCGGAAGGACGTCGTACGTCCAAAAGGGTCGATGGTTGTTCTCGTCGAAATCCTGCGAGGGGATGCGGAACGCGGGGTAGCTGGGATCGAGGCCCTGGGCCATCTTGGTGAGATCGATCGCCGCGATCCAGAGCTGTCGAACGGGCCAGGCCACGTTTTTCAGAACGGATGAGCCCGATGCGATCACCAGTCCGTAGTCGCGCGTGCTGGTGAAGGCGACCCATGCCATGTTGCCGCTGATCCGCGGTCCCCAGGTGGGCATTCCATTGGTGAGGTTGGTGAGCTTCATGTCACCGACCTGTGTGTTGGCCCTGAGAAGGTGATTCAAGGGCGCGCCAGGCTGGGCAGGGGCAAGGATGACCTCTGCGCTGGCGTCGCGCTCGGTCTCACAGTCGGCTCGCGAGAACGCCAGCCACTTGCTGTCGGGGCTGAACATGGGGTTGGCGAAGCTCTCGCGTCCCGGCCCGTCGATGCAGTCGGCCTTGGTGCCCTTCGATTCGGTGACCAGCTCGAAGCCATTGAACGTGTCGCCTGCCGCTGTCATCCAGCCAATCGACGAGCCCCGTATGTGGCGGGCGATCGTCGCGGTGGGAAGCGTCGATGGGGTGGCGGCGAAGGCGATGTGCGTTCCGTCGGGCGACCAGTCGGGCATGCTTCCGCCGTAGCCGGGCAGGGCGACATCGACGACACGCGGTGCGATGTGGTCCGAGGAGATGTCCCGAATCGAGAGCGCGCCAGCCGAGGCGACGATGACCTTGGTTTCGTCGGGATTGAAGGCTACCCACGACGCGCCGATGACGGCGTCCATTCCGTAGGCGCCCATCGAGGACGACGCGTACGTAAAAGGTGGAGGCACCGCATCGCTGATCTTGACGATGCCCAGCTGGTCTCCGGGCAAGGAGACGCTCATCTTCTTGCCGCTGCGCGAGAGGGTATGGCACGCCACACAGCGAGCCGTTTGCTCACCGGTCGTGAGCGCGAGGGCCTGGGCCGGCGTCAGACCGGTGGACGGCGTCAGGTAGTCCGACGCTCCGCGACCATCGAGCGTCGCGCGACGAATCCCCTTGGCAGTCGTCGACCAGTAGTAAATGACGCCGAGCGCGGGCTCGGGCGCCAGGTGAAATGTGTACTCGGGCGACAGGTGCGCCTTCGTCGGATCCGCGGGATCGAGCACGCTGATCTGGAGCTTGAACGTCGCGCCGGCCTCGAACATGAAATTGCGGTAGAGGTCGTCCTTCGACGACTCCCAGCACTTGGCGCCCAGCGCCGCCTGCACGCACGCGTCCTCGGCTCCGTCGGTATAGACATCGAGCGTGTTTTTCGGAAACGTGAAGTGCGCGTGAAACGCCCCCGCGGTCGGCGCCTTCCACTGAAAGAGGATGCGGCCGATGTCGGGGGGAAACATCGTTTCGGGCGTCGGGTAGACGAGAGCCGGGGCCGCGCCGTCGGTCACTGCCGTCGCGGCGCCAAACTGCGCGGCGATGTTGGTGGCCACCGTGCCCTTCTGGAGCGACACACTGCCCGGGTTGGGGGCGCCGCCCTCCACCAGCTCGTAATCTCCGCCGTCCGTTTGAGCATCGGGATCGACGTGGATCATCCCGTTACCGATGGGCGGCGTCGCGATCGCCGAATCGACGGCGCCCGCTTCGGCGGGGCCATCGCTGCGGGATTGCGGTCCGTCGCCGGCAGCGCAGGCGACCAAAGCAAGGGCGGCCAGGCAAGCCCAAAATCGACGATGGTGGATCATGGTTGAAGTGCCGGCTGATGTTCGGCACCCGACGTCGTGATCCGCAAATCGGCAGGGCCAGGTTTTTTGGCCCGCCGCCCGCGGGGCTCAAGTCTCGGGAAAAAAGCAAGCGACACGGTGCCGCGAGCCAGCCACGAGCTCTTCGAGCTGCGGCGTCTCCTTGTCGCACTTGCCCTTTTGCGCGCGAGGACAACGCGGATGAAAGGCGCATCCCGACGGTGGATCGAGGGGGCGTGGCACGTCGCCCTCGAGCACCATGCGCAGCCGCCGCCGCCCGGGATCGGGC
>JBBSDY010000745.1:0-2600 GCA_038240245.1 Polyangiales bacterium | reverse complement strand
CGTCAACACCGGCAAGAACGGAGCGCACATCGACAGCGGTCGCATATGGGACATGGTCATTGATCCGGTGGATCCCGAGGTGCTCTATGTCATCGAGGGCTACGGCGATGGCGGTCTCTGGAAGACGATCAACGGCGGTGTGGACTGGGAGAACACGACGCCCGAGGGGAGCGAGATCGCCAAGACGGGAAGCGGCAACTTCACCAGCATCGTGGGCATGGATGTCACCGATCATCTGCACCTGGTGATCGCCTTTCACAGCGGATGCGGCGGCGCCTATGCGCCGACGTGCCAGGCAGAAACCAAGGACGGCGGCGCGACGTGGAGGCTATTCAAGGAGCCGGTGGCCGGTGAAGGCGTGGGCGTCATCGTGCTCGACCCCACCACGTGGCTCTCTGGCTCCTACAACGCGATGTGGGAGACGATCGATAGCGGAGCGACGTGGAACAAAGTCTCGGGCGCGACGGCGCACTGGCAGCTTTATCACTCGCCGAGCGGCGCCTTTTACGTCGGCACGCAACAGGGGATCTTGAAGAGCACCGACGGCAAGGTGTGGAGCCTGATCCCGGGGTTCAACCAACAAGTGCAAGGCATCACCGGCGACGGAACGAGCATTTTTGCCGGTCAGCAGTGGGGTAGCAAGTTGTTCAAGATCCCCGAGAGCAACCCCGCGGCCATGACCGAGCTCGCGCCGACCGATGGCAACGGCGACGGCCCCTATTTCATGTCCGTCGATCCCGATCACCACATCGTCTACGCGTCAGAGTTCCAGAGCGGCCAGTGGCGCATGGTAAGCCAGTAGAAGCGACCGTGGGACATCGCGGCTGCGATCGTTACACGCCGCGCAATTGGGTGCGATACGCGCGCGGGGTCGTGGCAAGCGAGCGCTTGAAGTATCGGTGAAACTCGACGCGACTCGTAAACCCAGAGAGCTGCGCCACCCGCTCCACGCTGAGGGTCGTGGCCTCCAGCAACTGTTTGGCGCGCTCGAGGCGAAGCTGCTGGACGTACTTCTGGAAGGTCACGCCCTCGGTCTGTCGGAACCGCTTGGAAAAGTAGTGCTCGGCGAAACCGGCGACCCTGGCGACTTGCGCGCGGGTGAGCGGCTCGCCGATGTGGTCTCGGATGTACGACAGGGCCCGGCGAAAGCTGCGATCGTGCCGGGCGTGGGTGGGCCGCAAGAGAGCATGCTCGATATCGGCCACCACCCGCTGGTAGACCTCGAGAAGACCGCTCACCGTTTCGGCGTTCGCGGCTTCCTGGTCGACGGATTCACGCAGGCCGGTGAAGCTTCGCGGGTCGAGCGCTCCACTGGCCGTAAGCGCGTCGGCGATGGAGTCGAATCCGGCTTCGAGCTGGGCTCGAATCGGATCGAGGCGGTAGCCGTAGTGAACCGACGTTGCTTCGACGTACCGTTGAAAGCGCGGCGAAAGCAAGGCTGGGTTCTCGCGAATGGCTTGCCCGAGCTCTCGTCGCAACAGACCGAGTGGGCTCGAGCCGAGATTCGGCGCGGGTTGCGCCTTCACCCATGGCAAGCCCCTCGAAAGCGCTTGTTCGGCGGCCGCCAGCGCAAGACCGTAGCGCACCGAAGGGACGGCCGAGACGTGCTCGGCGCAGAGCCCCGCGTGGAGCTTGAGACCAAAGCGTGACGCGATCTCCGCCGCCCGATCGGCCACATCGCGGAGCATCGGTCGGCCTCGCGGTGGATTCTCCAGCAGCACGGCGACGCCGTGATCGCCGATTTTTCCACACAAGAGGCCCCCCCGTTTTCGCGCAAAGTCGACGCATGCGCGCTGAAAGCCATCACGGCGAAAGATATCCCCGACCGGATCGATCTCGGACGGCCGACCGAGCAAGAGGCCAACGACGACGTTTTGGGGCGCCTTGCGCACGCCCAATCTGGCGAGCTCCTGGGTGCGATCGTTGCTGACCCAGCCTCGCGCGGTTCGTTCGTCGACCATGTCGCGGGCGGCTTCCCACATTCTTTCGGTCGAGCGGGCCAACGTGAGACGTTTGCGCAGCATCTGCACCTCGTCGGCCAAGGTAACGAGGTTGGACTTTGGCTCGAGGAGCCGGGCATAGCATTGCAACAGCCGCCGGAAGCTCTCGACCTGATCGCCTTCGAGCGTCAGGACGGCGAGCGTGATCGTCAGGTAGCGCGAGAAGTGAAGATCTCCGAGGTGACCGTGGCTCCCGGTCATCCACCGCCAGCGCGCGAGCACGTCGCCGCTGGTGGCTCGGGTTGTTGCAAACGGCCCGACCACCAGCGTGGTTCGCGCTCCATTCAGCGTTCCAAGCGGTACGAAAAAATCCGAAAAACCAGCATGCTCCCCGAGCACCGGCTGACCCTCGCGGTGTGCGCGCGCACTCGTCTGCTCGTTGTAGCGCCAGCGGTGGCTCTGCACCCCGTACTCGTACTCGAGGAGCATCGGGTTGGGGCCCGGGTGGAGCGGATGCCACTCCTCGAAGATTCGGGCGGTCGCCGCCGTGTGGAGCGCCGCGCCGACGTGGAGCTCATCGAACAGTCCCGTGATGATTGGCGCAAGCAACGCCGGCTCGCGGGGGAGTCCGGCCAGTACCCTCGGCGTCGGCGCACGGCG
>JBBSDY010000744.1:0-2606 GCA_038240245.1 Polyangiales bacterium | reverse complement strand
CGAGATGATGGCGGGGGGGGCCTCGTTGGCGCCGAGGCGGAAATCGTTGCTCGCCGTGGCGACGACGGCGCGCAAAACGCCGGCGTACTTGCTGACCGCGCGAATGACGGCCGCGCAAAACACCAAAAACTGCGCGTTTTCGTGGGGCGTTTCACCCGGATCGAGCAGGTTGCCCTGCGTGGCGTTGCCAAACGAGAAGTTGACGTGCTTGCCCGAGCCGTTCACGCCGGCGAACGGCTTTTCGTGGAGCAGGCACACCAGCCCGTGGCGGCCGGCCACGCGCTTGAGGGTGAGCATCACGAGCTGCTGATGATCGGTCGCGATGTTGCCGCTCTCGAACACGGGAGCCAGCTCGAACTGCGAGGGGGCCACCTCGTTGTGGCGTGTTTTGGCGGGGATCCCCAGCTTGAAGAGCTCGCGCTCGACCTCGACCATGAAGGCCAGCACGCGCTCGGGGATGGCGCCGAAGTAATGGTCCTCGAACTCCTGGCCCTTGGCGGGGGGTGCACCGAACAGGGTACGGCCAGCGAGGACGAGATCGGGACGCTTCAAGTAGAAGCTGCGGTCGACGAGGAAGTACTCTTGCTCGGCGCCGGCGTACGAGACGACCTTGGCCGCATTCTCGTGCCCGAACAGCTTGAGGACGCGCTGTGCGCCGGTGTTCAAAGCCTGCGTGGAGCGCAAAAGCGGCGTCTTCTTGTCGAGCGCCTCGCCGGTCCACGAGACAAAGGCCGTCGGGATGCACAGCGTGGTTCCATCGGGAATGTACGCGAAGCTGGTCACGTCCCACGCGGTGTACCCGCGCGCCTGTGCCGTCTCTCGGATGCCGCCGCTCGGGAAGCTCGAGGCGTCGGGCTCACCCTGGACCAGGAGCTTGCCCTGGAATTCGGAGAGCGCGCCTCCCTCGCCGTCGGGGCTGAGGAAGCTGTCGTGCTTTTCGGCAGTGAGACCGGTGAGGGGGTAAAAGACGTGCGCGTAGTGGGTGGCGCCCTTGCCCACGGCCCACTCCTTCATGGCCGCGGCGACGGTGTCGGCGATGGACGGATCGAGGGGAGAGCCCGTCTCGATGGTCCGCTTGAGCGACTTGAAGACGTCCTTGGGGAGGTGAGCCTTCATGGCCGCCAGGCCGAAAACGTCGGTCCCGAACAGCTCGTCCGGTCGAGGTCCGTCGTAGCTGGAGGCCCCCAGCTTGGAAATGGTTTCGGAGACGGCTTTGGTGCGCAAATCGTTGTTTGTCATGTCCAGATTCCTTCTTTATCTCGGGAGCGCCTGTTCAGGCACGCCACTCAGGCGTGAGTGCGTAGGTTGCCTAGCCTTAGCGGGCGAGTCTTTCCAGATCGTTTCGGGAACGTTCTGGTACATCACTTTTGTGGCGGTGAGCTGGCCAAGTTGAAAAACGATGACGCGTCGCGTAGAAGGGCGGCGTGTCGTAGATCACCCGGCGCCGTGGGGGTTGCCACGTCAGCCGTCGGAAGCGCTATCCGGCGCAGTCGATCATCACCTTGAGCGCCCGCGTCTTGGCGGCGTGCCCGAAGGTGTCGTACGCGTCGAGCATCCCATCGAGCTTGAAGCGGTGCGTGATGAGGAGCTTGGGATCGATCTTGTGCGACCCCAGAATGTTGAGCAGCATGGGCGTGCTGACGGTGTCCACCAGGCGGGTGGTGATGGTGATGTTGCGGTCCCAAAGGCGCTCGAGGTGCAGAGACACCTTGCTCCCGTGCACGCCGATGTTGGCGATGGTGCCACCCGGAGCCACGAGCTCCTGGCAAAGCTCGAAGGTGGCCGGGACGCCCACGGCCTCGATCGCCGTGTCGACGCCCCGATTGCCGGTCATCTTCATCACCGCCGCAGCGGCCTTGCCATCGGTACTGTTGATCGCCGTGGTTGCGCCGAAGCTCTTGGCCATCTCGAGGCGATTGTCATCGAGATCGATCATGATGAGCTCGGCCGGCGAATAAAACTGCGCGGTCAGCAGCGCGGCGAGCCCAACCGGCCCGGCGCCCACGATCGCCACCGTACTGCCGGGCTGAACCTTGCCGTTGAGGACGCCGCATTCGAAGCCGGTGGGCAGAATGTCGCTCAACATCACCATGGCCTCTTCGTCGGCGCCGGAGGGAATGGGGTAGAGACTCGAGTTGGCGTGGGGAATACGGACCCACTCGGCCTGGGTGCCGTCGATGGTGTTGCCAAGGATCCAGCCGCCGGTGGTGCAATGCGAGTACATTTGCTTGCGGCAATAGGTGCACGTTCCGCAGGCGCTGACGCACGAGATGAGAACCCGGTCTCCCGCCTTGAACGCCGTGACTGCCGATCCGACCTTGTCGACCACGCCCACCCCCTCGTGGCCCAGGATGCGTCCTGGCTGACAGCTCGGGAGATCGCCCTTGAGAATGTGCAGATCGGTGCCGCAGATGGTCGTTTTGGTCACCTTCACGATGGCGTCGGTGGGAGCCAGAAGGTCCGGCTTGGGCTGGTCTTGCAGTGCTTTTTTGTCGGTGCCCAGATAGACGAGAGCTTTCATGGTGACTCCTTTACGTTTCGTGTTGGCAATGGCTGGACGGTTTTTGTCGTTTCCATTTGAACCGCAAGAAACGATCCTGCGCGGT
>JBBSDY010000743.1:0-2622 GCA_038240245.1 Polyangiales bacterium | reverse complement strand
GCCTTGCATGCGCTGACAGCCGTCGAAGTGAGAGAAGACGGCCAGCGTTCGTTCGAGTCGCGGTGTCTTCAGCTTGCCCACGCGGCGCGCCGCAAGCGCGTCGCGTCCGGTTGCATCGATGACGACTTTCGACAAGAGACGGCTCTCGCCGCCGTCGGGACGACGGGTGACCACGCCCATCACCTGACCGTTCTCCTCGATGAAGCGCAGGGCTTCCCATTGCTGGCGCACGTCGACGCCAAGGCCGGCGGCGTGCTCGAGCAAGATGTGATCGATGTCCGCGCGGGGACCGTGAAAGGCGTAAGGGTGCCCCTCGCGGATCGCATCGGCGAATTTGAAGGTCACCTCTTCGCCCGTGACGCCGTCGACGAACCACGCGCCGTGCTTGCGAATGAGCCGCGCGTCGAGCTTCTCGGTCACCCCCAGCGCATCGAACACCGAGAGCGACATCGGCAAGAGCGACTCGCCCAGGTGAAACCGTGGAAAGAGCTCTTTCTCGAGAAGGACGACGTCGAGGCCCGACTGCGCGAGACGTCCCGCGACGGTGGACCCTCCCGGCCCTCCTCCCAGGACGATGACGTCGTGCTGCGCTGGGCGCACGTTGGCTCGGCTCAGTCGGCGGTCTTCGGTGGCGGACCCAGCTGGATGCGCTCGCCGATGTACGAGCCGATCAGCGTGAACAGCACACCGATGGTGGCCATGATGACGTACATGAAGGTTGGCATCGTGCGCACCGTCTGGCTCCGCACGAGATAGAATACCGTGGGAATCGCGGCACAGAAGGAAGCCACGACCGGCTCGATGAAGGTGCGACCTGGCGAGATGAGCCCCACCAAAAGGCCGCCCAAAAACCACACCGGAATGGTGATGAGCATCCCGTTGCCACCTTCGAAGTCGAAGATGGTGACGACCATCGGCAAGCCGATGACGAGCGCGGCGGTGAGCACGCCCTGAACGATGAGCGAGATCAGCATCCAGGTCAGGTTAAACCCCTCTTGCTGGTAGCGCCGCTCGAGCTCTTCTTCGCGGGAGCGCGTGCCCCTGCCGAGGGCTTCCATCTTGGCGCCGCAGGAGCCGCACCGGTGGTTGCCAGGGGGCGGGCTGTTGTTGAAACCGCACTGCGGGCAGACGATGGTCTTGGGAGGTGCCATGGCTTAGGTGAGGCTATCCTACCACCCTCTACCCGGCTACGGGCAACCTGGAAGGTTTTGGGGGAACGGCGGCTTCTAACCGTTGTCTTTATCGTGGTAGAGCTTCTGCTTCGAGCGCATCGAAATGGCCCGACATACCTCATCCCCCGAGCTTTTGGCCCCCGCAACTGGCCCGGCGGATCCCGAGCTTCTCAGCCTGCCCCGACCGCCCCGGCTCGAGCGGACCATTTCGCTGATGCTCATGGGGGTGACCGCCTTTTTGGCGCTCACCATGACCGTGGCGCTCGCCGGTGACGTCCGCTTCGCCTTCGCGAGCGCGGTTCCCGACGACGTCGGCGAGATGATGCATTTCACCCCTGACGCCAGCATGCAAAATCGCTTCGTGCGCGGCACCGGGATGCTCAGCGCGGCTTCGGCGATTCGCTACGACAGGCCCATGGAGCGCGACTCGTTCCGGCTCGCGCCCATCGCCGGGAACGACAACATTTGGGTCGAGATGCGCATTCCCGAGGGTATCAGCGCGGCTCAGTTCGTTCCTCCGGCAACGTTCGTGGGGCGTCTCTTGCCCATGCACAGCGCGGCGTTTCGCTACCGGGGGCTCGGCCGCTCCGTCCACGAGGTCACCGGGGCGGCCGTACCGGAAAATGCATGGGTGCTCGTGGATGGCGCCACACCGACCTCGTCCCGCTGGACGGTGGCCCTGGCTACGCTCTTCGCCATTTTTGCGGCTTACAATCTGGTGACCATCGTGCGCATCGTGCGGCCGGTTCGAAAGTAGGCTAATAATCCCGGCGTCATGCCCAAGGTCGTCTTCGTCAACGAGCACCGCATCGTCGAGGTTCCCGCCGGGAAAAATCTGAAGACCCTGGCTCTCGAGCTGGGCATCAATCCCCACCGCGAGTTTTTCCGCGGCGTCAATTGCGGATTTTTCGGTCTTTGCGGAACGTGCCAGGTGTGGGTTCGCCAGCCGAACACGAGCAGCACCAACGCGCGAAACCTTCGCGAGAAGATGGCCGGCATGCGCGGCGAGCGCCGTCTGTCCTGTCAGGTCAAGATCCTGGGAGACGTCGAAATCACCACCCTCGCGGGCGGTGAAGATCGCCTGCGCGCGCCGCGCCCCATCGCCCCTCCGCCCCAGCCCACCATCGATCCCTCCGCTAAGCGCAAGCCCATCGACGCCGCGCCCACGGCCGAGTTCGTGCTGGGACATCCAGCGGCGGTCGGCACCGGTACGCGCGTGCCTACCAAGCGACTCTCGGCACCGACGGACGACGAAGCTACCGACGACGATGAAGGCACCGTCGACGCCGCCAAGTCGGGAGAGCAAGGCTAAGAGGGGCCGGCCGTGGCCAACACGGCAGACGTCGTCATTATTGGCGGCGGCTTGATGGGTTGCGCCAGCGCCCTCGCCCTCGCCAAATCGGGCGTGCACGTGGCCGTCCTCGAGCGAAGCGTTCCGGGCGCCGAAGCT
>JBBSDY010000742.1:0-2622 GCA_038240245.1 Polyangiales bacterium | reverse complement strand
CGCCTCGACACCATCGCGGATCCGCACGAACACGCCGTAGTCGACCACGCTGATCACCAACGCCTCGGCAACGGTTCCCGTGGGCAGATCGTTCAAGATCGTGGGCCACGGATCGTCGATGAGCTGCTTGATGCCGAGCGAAACCTTCTTCTCGTCGTGGTTGATCGAGAGGATGATGGCTTCGACGTCGTCGTTCTTGTGGTGCAGATCGGCGGGGTTGTTGACCTTGACGGTCCACGACAGATCGCTCTTGTGCACCATGCCGTCGACGCCCTCTTCGATGCCCACGAACACGCCGTAGTCGGTCAGCGAGCGCACCTTGCCGGCAATCTTGTCGCCGGGGCGGTACTTCTCGGTGAACACGGTCCAGGGATCGGGCTCGAGCTGCTTCAAACCCAGGCTGATGCGCTTGGCCTTGGCATCGACCTCGAGCACCTGGCACTCGATTTCCTGTCCCGGCTCGACGAGCTTCGACGGGTGCTTGACCTTCTTGGTCCAGCTCATCTCGCTCACGTGAATCAAACCCTCGACGCCCGGCTCGAGCTCGATGAACGCGCCGTAGTCGGTGATCGACATGACCTTGCCGCGCACCTTTTTGCCCGGCGGGTAGGCCTCCTCGGCGTGGTTCCAGGGGTCTTCCTGGGTCTGCTTCAGGCCGAGCGAAACGCGCTCGGTCTCGGCGTTGTATTTGAGGACCTTGACCTGCACTTCGTCGCCGACCTGGAACACTTCGCTGGGATGGTTGACCCGGCCCCAGCTCATGTCGGTGATGTGCAAGAGGCCGTCGATCCCGCCGAGATCGACGAACGCGCCGTACTCGGTGATGTTCTTGATCGTGCCTTTGACGGTCATCCCCTCTTGTAGGGTCTCGAGCGTCTTGGCCTTCATCTCGTCGCGCTCCTTCTCGAGAAGGACGCGCCGAGAGAGCACGATGTTGCCGCGCTTCTTGTTGAACTTGATGACCTTGAATTGGTAGGTCTGCCCGATGAGCTTGTCCAAGTTGCGGATGGGCCGAAGGTCGACCTGCGATCCGGGAAGGAAGGCCTTGACGCCGCCGCGGATGGTGACCGAAAGGCCGCCCTTCACGCGCTGGGAGATGGTGCCCTCGATGAGCTCGTCGCGCTCGCACGCGCTCGAGATCTCATCCCACACCTTCATCTTGTCGGCCTTCTCTTTGGAAAGCGTGACCAACCCATCGTCGTTCTCGCGGCTCTCGATGAAGACGTCGACCTTGTCGCCCTCCTTCACCGTGATCTCGCCACCGGTGCCCGCGAACTCGCTGCGCGGGATGACGCCTTCGCTCTTGCCGCCGATGTCGACCACGACCGAGTCGCGCCCCACCTGGACGACGGTGCCGATGACGATCTCACCCTCGCGGCCCATGTCTCCTTCGGCAAGGCTTGCCTCGAAAAGGGCTGCGAAACTTTCCGTGCTTGTCTCCTGGGTCGTCATCGTCAACTCTGGTTCCTCTGTCTTTCTCTTCGTATGATTCGAACATTCATCAGCCGGCGCCACGTGTTGGGGCCCGGAGGGGGTCAGAACTGGTAGCGCCCCCACCCGCGCAGCAAGAGCACGCACGGCCAGGGCGGCGGGCAGTAGCGCAAGAACGATGCCGAGTCAAACGTGCCGTGCCGACGAGGAAATCTAGTGCAACCGGGCCATAAGCGCAAAAGGGACCGACAATCTCAAGCCCAGGACGGGGCCCAGCGGGGCTAACCTAGCGGAATCAGACAGTGAAGCAAACTCGGGGCCCAGGGGGGCGACGGCATTGAGCACTTTCGTGACGGCCTGGGCGGCATTCGCCGCTTCCTTTTCGGATCCGTAGACGAGCTCGGCTTCGACGCGAAGCACGTCATCGGCCTCGACGGAGCCTGCATAGCGGAGCAGCCCCAGGCCGACGCCGCGCAGCGAAACGGCGCGCGACCCCGCAGGCGCCTGGCCAGTGGAGCGAAAGCGACCGGCAAACGAAAGCAGACCTCGTGGCGGAGGATCGAGCCGCCCCGTGTCCGGCCCCTCGCGAAGCACGCGCAGAACGGAGTCCACCTCGGCAGGAGTTGCCAGCACCAGCCCCTTGTCCTCCATCACGATGTAGAGGGCGGCCTCGTCCCGCGCCGCCGACGCGCGTTCGTAGAGCTCGACGTGTCGACTCGTGGTCCGCATCCGCGACAACGCCATGTCCGTGGCGAACGTTCGGCGGGGCGCATCCCCTGCCCCTTGATCGACGGCGATGACGCCATCCCCTCGATAGCCATCGGCCGTGAGCCGTCCGCCCAGCACGATGGACCGTGCCTGTTCGAGCTCCGGCAGAACGAGACTCACGACACCCGAGCCGTCGCCGGAAAGGAGCGTATCTCGCAGGTGAGCATCGCCGCGCCTGGCAAGTCCCATCATGAGTGGATGCTCGCGAAGCCGCGCGGCGTCGATGCGGATCACGAAGTCGAGATCGGCCGGCAAGAGATCGGCCGGCAACCTCGAAGTGACGCCGGCCGGAGTCGGGCCACTCGCCACTCGCGTCGGGCCGCACGCTGCGAAGACAAAAAGCAAGGCGAGCAGCGTGGCTCGGTTCACGGCTGCGAGACCCGCGCGACCCTCGCGGCCAACTCTTCGACGACGTCGTCGATG
>JBBSDY010000741.1:0-2630 GCA_038240245.1 Polyangiales bacterium | reverse complement strand
TCGATTCAGCTCAGCTCCGAAGCATCATTGCGACTAGCCTCGTTCACCGCTTGTCGTAGCGCCCGGCCCCCCTCTCCTTTCGGAAAGAGGATCTCACGAGGCTCGGCGGATGGCGGCGAGCACGCCCTCGATCTTGAAGGGCTTCAGTAGAACGGGGGATTTTCCGCCCTTTTTCACCAGGGTGCGAAACGCCGTCATGCGCACGACCGGGATCGATTGGAGGGCCCGGTCTCGACGCAGACGTTCGAAAAGGTCGAACCCCGTCATCTTGGGCATCATGAGGTCGAGCAAGATGGCGTAGGGACGTGATTGCATCCCATTGTAGAGGATGTCGATCGCCTCCTCACCGTTGCTCGCGCCGATGGTCATGAAGCCTTCGGCCTCGAGGATGTCGCGTAACGACTCTCGCAGATCGTGATCGTCATCGACGACCAGAATGACATGCGGATCTCTGACCAAAGTGAGCTGCAGCGTCATGATAAAATCCCCCCCCGCCAGGTCAGCTTACCAAGGGCCGGGCGCTTCCGGCAACGAAAAGGGCGCGGGGGCTCAAAAGCATCGGCCTCGCATGTTCATGCGATGTACGGCGGCTCCTGCCGCGCGTAATCGATCGTCGTGATCGCAATGCTTGGGCACCTGGTGGACTCGATGAGCCTGGCTCACGGGATGGCCCTGACGGTCATCCTGGCGGTCGTGACCTTCCGAATCGCCATGGAAGAGCTGTTTCAGGCGCGACCCGGACGCGGGGTGACGCGGATCGTTCGCCGCCGGCTCGGCCGTCGCAGCCTTCCCACGCGAGCGACCAGGCAGGTTCGATCCAGGCCGCGGGCATTCACCTACCTGCCCAAGCGATCGGCCAGGCAGGGCCCGCCGATCGATCGCAACCCACAACAGCACAACTGACATGGCCGACACCTCTTCCTGCGCCTGGGCTGCTCCTGACTCGGCGGAGGACCCCAAGCGCCTCGGGGTCAAGGTCGGCGACATCCTGCTCGGCAAGTATCGGGTGGATGGCATCCTCGGCGTGGGGGGAATGGGTGTCGTGCTCGAAGCGCGACACCTGAAGCTTGACGAGCGCGTCGCCATCAAGCTTCTGCTGCCGGCGGCCAAGAGCGACATCGATGCCGTGCCTCGCTTCGAGGATGAAGCCCGGGCCACCGCCAGGATCAGAAGTGACCACGTGGCCCGGGTCACCGATCTCGGCGTGCTCGAGGACGGCACCCCTTACATGGTGATGGAGCATCTCGAGGGAGAGGACCTCGCCTCCTGGGCACGACGCAGAGCACCAGTGCCCGTCGAAGCGGCGATCGAGATCGCTCTTCAGACGTGCGACGTGTTGGTAGAAGCTCACGCTCTCGGCATCATCCACCGCGATTTGAAACCGGCGAACCTCTTTTGCGTCGAGCGACCCGACCAGAGCCTGTGCGTCAAGGTGCTGGACTTTGGCATTTCGAAAATTCGCGATTCGAGTCGTCCCGCTTCGGCGGTGAGCGCGACCCATCCAGGCGTCCTCATGGGCTCACCTATCTACATGTCACCCGAGCAAGCGCAGTCGGCGGGCAGTGTCGACGAGCGCACCGACATCTGGGCGCTCGGCATCATCGTCTTCGAGCTTCTGACGGGGAACGTGCCGTTCGCCGGTGAGACGCTGGCCGAGGTCACCTACAACATCACCTTCCAGCCGCTGCCCCAGGTGCGATCATTTCGACCCGACGCGGCGCCGGGTATCGAACGCGTCATCGCGAGGTCCCTGGCCAAGGATCGCACCGATCGCTACGCCAGCGTCGCCGATCTTGCGCTGGCTCTCGCGCCCTTCGGGCCCCGCCAACCGCCAGCCGTCATTTCGTGGGCGCAGAGCTTCCGAGCTTCGGGGGCCGCCTGGCGATGGGTTCATATCTCGGGTCTGGTGGCGAGCGCGTTCATGGCCCTCGCCATCGTTGCGATCTGCGTCGGGCGCGCGGCATCACCCAGCTCGAACGCAGTGGTCGAAACCGAGATGCCCGTCCTGTCGGGACCCACCGCGGCGGCACCGGGGCCTTGTGCGGCATTGCCGCCGGCAACCGTCGATCCCGAAACATTGCCGATCGCGGGCAAGGCCGGACGTGACGAGCCGAAGTCGGAAGAGGCCAACCCGGAGACACCGGGCGAAGAGCCTGACAAAACCGCGCCGCAACGGTGCACGCTCAACATGAATTCAATACCGGTCTCGAACGTGGTCCTCGACGGGACAGCCATCGGAAGAACGCCGAAGATTGGATTTCTCACTTCGGCGGGAACCCACACCGTCATGTTCGAGCACCCCGAATTGGGCAACCTGGTGACCAGCGTCACCTGCAAGGCCGGAGAGCCCAAGCTGGTGGCCGTACGCCTGAGTCGAGCGCTCGCAGCGGCGGCCGGCGATCGCAACTGACGCCGAATGCCGCGGGGCCCCGCTGGAGAGCTGGGCTCGTGGGGCGGAGGATCTAGAAGCGAGGGGTCGGAAACGGATACGGCGTGCGTTTTACCAGGCCGAGCTTCATTGCCAGGAGCACGGCTTCGGTTCGCGAGTTGACCTCGAACTTGTCGTAGATCGTCCGCACGTGGCTGCGCACGGTGTTGACCGAAACGCCGAGGAGCTTACCGATGTCGTC
>JBBSDY010000740.1:0-2636 GCA_038240245.1 Polyangiales bacterium | reverse complement strand
CGCGCTCGGAGTCGTCGAGAACTCCGTCGGCCGTCGCCACCAGGTACGAAGCTTCGACGTTTGCCTCGAAAAGGGCGGCCGCCTGGGGATCGAAGCCGGTGGGGATGGTCGTCTCGTCGGTGATCGGGCGAGCTCCGTAAACCCCCGCCGCGACGCTGAGGATGGACGACGTCTGGCTCTTCTCGGCGCCCGCCCAGGGATTGTTCAGGCCTCGGGCGACCTTCTCGAGCAAACGTTCGTCCGCGACTGACATGTTCTAATTTCTCCCCTTGGGCTCCAACGCCGGCAGCCTAGCCGAATCCTTCGCCGGCGGAAACGTGAAATGCGGAGAACCGCTCGCCCGAAGGCAGCGTTGGCGGGCGCGGCGGGGTGGGCCGTCAAACCGGCTTTCGCCGCAGGGTGATGAGAGGCGACGATGCGTCGTGTAGCTCGTTACGCAGCAAGCTGACGGCTTCGCGCGCGGCCAGCTCGCTCACCGTTTCGGCGTCGGCAACCCGCTCGGCGGCCGCCTTCGCCGTGGCCAGGCGCGCTTCGAGCACGCCCTCGTAACCCTCGGCCGGACGGAGAATCGACCGGACGAAGACCTCGGCCGCCTTGTAGCTCGACCTGACGAGCGGCCCCGAGGCGGCATAGAGAAAACCCATGGAGAGCGCCACGCGGCCCAGCTCGGCAAACGTCTCGGGGGGCACGAAGCGCACGACCTCGTGGTGCTTGGGGCTGGGACGCAGGTACTGGCCGATGGTGACGATATCGACTCCGGCCGAGCGCAGGTCGGTCAAAGCCTCGACGACCTCTTCGTCGGTCTCGCCGATGCCCACCATGAGCGACGACTTGGTAACGCGATCCTTGGCCCTGTCCTTGGCATGCCGGAGCACCGAAAGCGAGCGGTCGTAGCCGCAGCGGGCGTCGCGAATGCGTCGGGTCACACGCCGCACCACCTCGACGTTGTGGGCGAAGACATCGGGCTCGGCATCGACCACCGTGTCGATGGGATCGTGCTCACCCAGGAAATCGCCGACGAGTGTCTCGACGAGCAGATCGGCGCGCAGCTCTTTCAACTTTCGCACGGTGCGTGCCACCTGCGCCGCGCCCCCGTCGGGCAGATCGTCGCGATCGACCATGGTGAGCACGACGTACTGTAGCGCCATCTTTCCGATCGCTTGGGCGACGTGCTCGGGCTCGGACTGATCGAGAGGTCCCGGACGACCCGTCTTGACGGCGCAGAACCGGCAGCCCCGGGTGCAGACGTCGCCGAGGAGCATCACCGTCGCCGTTCCTTCGCGCCAGCATTCGCCCACGTTGGGGCAGTGCGCCTCTTCACAAACGGTGAAGAGATTCAGCTCGCGGAACGTCTTTTTCAGCTCGTGGTACCGGTCGCCACCGGGCGCCCGCACCCTGAGCCAGGGCGGCTTCATGGGGGAGCTATAGCACGACGATTCGCCTAGTTCTTGTCGGCCTGGCGGACGTAGGCGATGGTCCGCACGGCCTCGACGATGCGCTCACGATCGGGAAGCTCGAGCGACTGAAATCGGATGCCCATGCCCGGGTTCAAGTTCTCACCGAGGGGGCGAACGGGGTTGATCCATTGCACGATCCCATTGAGCACGAATGTCTCTTGCGTCGTGCCTGGCACGAAGCGAAGGACGAGCTGCGTGCCGACCGCGAGCGGCTTGTCCGTTTTGACGAAGATTCCCATCTCGGAGATGTTGGTGATGTAAGCGTAGAGGAAGGTGTCCTCGGTCTCGCAATCGACCTGCCAGGTGACGTCGAAGCGATCGTTGCGCCGGCGCTCGAGCCCCGACGAAGGCGGCTCGGACGTGTCGCCCACATCGCCGCCGGAGTCGCGATCGGGGGGGTCACTCGCGGCCTCGTCCTTCACATTTACCCGCCTAGCCCCGAATCGGCCGGGTGTCACTGCTTCTTTTCGTCCTCTTCTTCGTCGTCCTCCCACACGGGGTCGCGGGGCTGGGGAGTCTCCATATGACGCACGTACTCCTCGTCTTTTTTGAGGATGGCGGCTAGACGGGACATCATTTCTTCGGGCACATCGAGAAACTCGAGTCCGACGTCGAAACGAGCGGGGGCGTCGTTGCCCAGGGGGTCGATCCACGCCACCCGGGCAAGAATCTGGACCGTGCTGTCGGGACCTGCAAGCAGCTCGAGGTTGAGCTTGGTGTTGAGCTTCAGCTTTTCGTCACTGAAAACACGGGCTCCGCCGAGGCTCATGTTCTGAGCCCGGCTGAACTTGGCGACCACCCCCGGCGATCTCCAAAGCATCGGCACCTTCAAGCGCGGGAAACTTCTGCGATCCGACTCGCCCAGGGCACCCTCCTTCTTCTGTTAGAGGCTATCGCACTCATACGGCAGTGCAAAGCCGCGCTGAAGCCGGCGCAGCGAGTTCAATATGCCGCCCTGCATCAAATCCTTGGTGCGCCCCCTGTGAGGGGCGCAGTAGAGGCTTCGTTCGAACCGCCAAGGCGCCAAGAGCGCGGATCAAAAAACCCTTGGCGCTCTTGGCGCCGTGGCGGTTGGACCGAAATCATCTCCAGGCGATCCAGCCCCAGGCCACACAAGAGCCCGAAAACGACTGGGGGTTGCCGCCCTAGTTGACGACGTGGAGCTTGCCGCCGTCGATG
>JBBSDY010000739.1:0-2639 GCA_038240245.1 Polyangiales bacterium | reverse complement strand
ATGAGAATCGCGTCTGCGTAAGGGGCCAGCGGTACGGGGTTGCTGAAGGTAAGCGGTCCTCCGGCCAGGATGAAGGGATGGCGTTCGTCGCGCTCTTGGCGAAGAGGTGGCAGACCGGAGAGCTGCATCAGGCGAATGAGCCCCGCGAGCTCGAGCTCGTAGGCCACCGAAACCGCAATGATGGGAAACTCGGCGATGGGGGTTTTGGACTCGTAGGTGACCGGCACCTCGGTGGTGTCGCCCTGAGACGCGCCGTCGGGCAAGAAGGCGCGCTCGCACATCATGCCGTCCGATTCTTGAATGGACCGGTAGATGCGTTGAAATCCGAGCGAGCTCATTCCGACGGCGTAGGGGGAAGGATAGGCGAGCGCGACGCGCAAGGGGGCTTGCTTGGGAATGGCCCCCACCTCGGCACGCAGGCGCTCGTCGATGAGGCGATTGGGGATTCTGCTGCCCACGGTGGATTTGGCTCGATGCAAGGGTGGTCGACCCGACGCCTATTTGCAAGCTACAGTCGGCCCCGTGGCGAGCATCGTCGAGGTTTTTGGCAACTGTCGCGTGATCGAGCACATTGCTTCGGGCCCGATTACCGACGTCTATCACGCACTTCAAGAGCCTCTTGGTCGCCACGTGGCGGTCAAGGCGCTGCGCTCGACCATCGCTCCCAGCTCGCCTTTTGCCGCCAACCTCGCCCGCGAGGCCGAGCTGCTCGCCAAGCTGCGCCACGACAACATCCTCGAGCTACACGACTTCGTGCGCACCGATTCGGCGATGTGGCTGGTGCTCGAGTACGTCGACGGCGTCAGCCTCGCCGAGCTGCTCGCCAAGTCCGAGCGCCTGCCCATCCACGCCGCTCTGGCCATCGGCCTCGAGATCGCGCGCGCCCTGTCCCACGCGCACGAGCGGGGGATCATCCATCGCGACATCAAGCCGTCCAATATTTTGGTTTCCAAGCGAGGCGAGATCAAGCTCGTCGATTTCGGAATTGCTCACGACGAGCGCGTCCCATCGTCGCCCGAGCCGCTCGAGGGTGGCTCGACCTTCGGAACCCCTGCTTATATGTCGCCCGAGCAGATTCTCGGTGAGCCGCTCGACGCGCGCACCGACATCTTTTCTCTGGGTGTCGTTCTATATCAGATGATCGCGGGCGTTCGGCCGTTCGATGGTCCGGACACCAAATCGACGGCGCAACGCATCCGGCACTCCGAGCCGCATTCGCTGATTTCACCCGCCGCCGGGGTCGCAGGAGCAGCAGGCGGCGCGGCAACGCCGCGTGCGGTCGAGCGCATCGTCATGCGCTGCATCGAAAAGCTACCCGGTGATCGCTTCGCGAGCTGTCGCGAGCTGGCATCGTCGCTGGAAAGCACCCTGCGCGCCGAGACGACGAGCTCGATCGAAGATCTGGTGACGACCGAGCTCTTGCGCCTCAGGCTCATCGATCACGCACCGGCGTCGCGGCGCAGCACGCAGATGAGCCTCGTCATCGATCCGGGGCGCGCGTCGCTCTGGCCTTCGATGCGGGGCTACTTCGCCTTGCTCTTGCTGGCGTTGACGGGGGGAATTTATATCCAGCGCGAAGCGCGCAAGAGCGAATCCGACACCAGCGGCAAGCCAGGCGCCCTCGAGCTCGTCCCCGCGCACTCCGGGTTTCTGCGGGTCGTCGCGCGACCGTGGGCGGAGGTGATCGTCGACGGGCAGCACATCGACGTCACGCCCTTCGCGCGTCCCATTCCTCTGGGCGGAGGAACGCACTACGTCACACTCAAGCACCCCAAGGCACCCGACGAGCGGCGCGTCGTGAAGATCACCTCGGGTGAGACCGTCATGCTCGACGTGACGATGGGCGTGAAGGGTCTCTTGCCTCCCGATGCGGGCGTCGATCGCCACGCAGCGCTGGGCATGGATCCAGAAGCCGACGCCGAGCCGCCCACTCCCTAACCTTTCAGCAACCAGAAGAGTCCCACGACGCTGAGCGCGAGCACGCCCATCGCGAGCAAGACGACGATGAAGTCGGTGCTGTTCCATCCCGCCTTGGTTCGTCGGGGTGCGCTGCTGCGGCGAGGGACCTCGACGATGGGGGCGCCGCCCACGTCGGCGGGTGCGACGGCATCGGCTCTCGCCTTGCTTGCGCCCTTGCTGCTCTTTGCTCCGGACGGCGCCTTGTCGCCCGAGATGGATGCGGGAGCCACCGTGTCGGGGGGAGGAATGGGCTCATCGGGGCGCAGCTTCTCGTCGGCTGCGCGCTCGAGCTCGGCGAGCGCTTCGATCGCCGGGTGCTCGTAGACGAAGGAGTTCTTGCCGATGCGCAGCATCTCGCCGCTGCGCCAGGGGCGATCGCGCTCTTCGATGTTCTGACCGGCCAGCTGGGCGCCGTTCTTCGAGCCGAGATCGCGCACCGAGACCTGATCGGCGCGCCGCACGAGCTGAACGTGGCGTCGCGAAGCGTCGGCATCTTGTACGACGAGGTCCACTTCCTGCCCGCGGCCGATGATGTAAGGGCGCCCCGGCTCGTCGAGCGACACGCTCTTGCCCTGGTCGGGGCCTTCGGTCACGGTCACCCGCGGGCCGCCGCGCTCGCCCTGGGCGTCGAGCGCTCTCGCGACGAGGGCGAGAGCGAGCTCCTTGGTGGCGAGGACCGT
>JBBSDY010000738.1:0-2643 GCA_038240245.1 Polyangiales bacterium | reverse complement strand
GATGACCCTTCGCATCCGTGGTCGCGCCGAAAGCGCGGCCGAGCTGGGCAGCCTGGTGGTCGAACAGCGCGACGGTCACTCCATCCGTGTCGCCGACGTGGCGCGCGTCGAGGACGGCAAGGAGCAAGCCGATACCGCCGCCATCCGCGACGGCGTGCCCGCGGTGCTGCTCGCCATCCAGAAGCAGTCCGGCTCGAACACCGTCGCCGTCGTCGATCAGGTGCGAGACAAGATGACCGAGATCAGCGCCTCGCTTCCGAGCGGATATAGCCTGTCCGTCGTGCGCGACAGCTCGGGAACCATCCGCACCAGCATCGACGCGGTCAAGGAGCACCTCGTGCTCGGAGCCCTGTTCGCCGCGGCGGTGGTGCTTCTGTTCCTCGGCAACCTGCGCAGCACGATCATCGCCGCCATCGCCATCCCGGTGTCGATCGTCGGCACCTTCGCCCTCATGTGGATCGAGGGCTTCACGCTCAACACCATCACGCTGCTCGCCCTCGCCCTCGCGGTCGGCATCGTCATCGACGACGCCATCGTCGTGCTCGAGAACATCTACCGGTTCATCCACGAGAAGGGCGTCAAGCCGTTCCCCGCCGCCATCCTGGCCACCAAGGAAATCGGGCTCGCCGTGCTGGCAACGACGCTCTCGCTGGTCGCCGTGTTCCTGCCCGTCGCCTTCATGGGCGGTATCGTGGGCAGGTTCTTGAAGAGCTTCGGTCTCACGATGGCCTTTGCCATTGGGGTGTCGCTGCTCGTGAGCTTCACGCTAACGCCGATGCTCTCGGCGCGCTGGCTCAAGCCGAGCCGGCCGATTCGACACGACGGCGAGGGCGAAGGCCCGCCCAAGAAGATGCTGCTCGAGCGGCTCGTCGACTTCGTCTACCTGCCCGTCGAGCGCGCCTACGTGCGCGCCCTCGCCTGGGTCATGAGCCACCGCTGGGTGGTGGTGACCACCTCGGTGCTCGCGCTCGTCTCGGTGGTGCCCCTGATGAAGATCGTCCCCAAGGCATTCTTGCCCAAGAGTGACGAAGCGCAGTTCGAGGTGCAGGTCCGCGCCCCGGAGGGCACGAGCATCGAGTCAACCAAGATCATCGGCGAGCGCATGGCGCGAGAAGTTCGCGCCATGCCGGGTGTCGAGTCGACGCTGGTCACCATCGGCGACACCGAGTCCAAGACGCCCAACTTCGCCCGCGTCTACGTGAAGATGACCGACCCCGACAAGCGAAAGTTCAGCCAGGACGACATGATGGATCGCGTGCGCCGCGAAATCGTGAGCAAACAGCCGCAAGATCTTCGCGTCAAGGTGTCCGAGGTCGCCATGTTTGCGGGAGGCGGCGCCCAGGCCAGCATCATGTACGTGATGAGCGGGCCCGATCTCGCGCAGCTTCAGGTCTATGCCGAGAAGGCACAGATCGAGCTCACCAAGGTGCCGGGCGCCGTCGACGTCGACAGCACGCTCGTCTCGGGCAAGCCGGAGGTGACCGTTCGCATCAACCGTGAGAAGGCAGCCGATCTCGGCGTGCAGGTGGCCGATCTTGCCTCGACGCTACGCCTGCTGGTGGGCGGCATGAAAGTGTCGACGTACGAGGACAAGGGTGAACAGTACGAGATCCACGTACGCGCCGATGAAACCTACCGCGCCAACGTCGAAGGTCTCGCACTCATGACGGTTCCGTCGAGCCGACTCGGCTCGGTGCCCCTCACCGATGTCGTCGATCTCGATCGCTCCACCGGCCCCACCGAGATCAATCGCTTGAACCGCCGCCGGCAGGTGACCTTTCTCGCCAACACGGCCCCCGGCTACTCCGAGGGCGCGGTGACCGAGGGGCTCGCCACCATCCTCAAGGATCTGCACATGCCTCCCGGCTACGCCGTGGCGCCAATCGGTCGCTCCAAGGAGATGGGACGCGCCGCACAGGGCTTCCTGGTCGCCTTTGGGCTGTCGTTCATCTTCATGTACTTGATCCTCGCCGCACAGCTCGAGTCGTGGCTTCACCCCATCACGATCTTGCTCTGCCTGCCGCTAACCCTGCCCTTCGCGCTGATCTCGCTGCTCATCTTCAAGCAGGCGCTCGACATCTTCTCGATGCTGGGGCTGCTCGTGTTGTTCGGCGTGGTGAAGAAGAACTCGATCCTTCAGATCGACCACACCAACCAGCTACGCGCGCAAGGCATGCCGCGGCTCGAAGCCATCCTCGCCGCCAACAAGGACCGGCTGCGTCCCATCCTCATGACTACGCTCGCCTTCGTGGCCGGCATGCTGCCTCTGATGGTCTCCAGCGGCATCGGAGCGGGCTTCAACCGGGCGACCGCTGGCGTCGTGGTGGGCGGTCAGACCCTGTCGCTGCTCCTCACCCTGCTGGCCACACCCGTCGCCTACTCGCTGTTCGACGACGCAACGCAGTGGTTCAAGCGCCGCTTCGGGCGCAAGTCCGCCGAGGACGATGGCTCGGACGAGATCGACGCTCTCGATGCCCTCCCCAACCACCCAGCAACCGTCCTCGCCCCCTGAACGTTCACCAGCACCGCCTTTCACCACCGCGACACCGCCCCGCAATCGAAACGCCCCGAGGATCCTCCCCCCCCGGGCATGCTCAGACGACAATCCGGGGGGTGCACGCCGCGTGAATGGCGTGGCCAGCG
>JBBSDY010000737.1:0-2643 GCA_038240245.1 Polyangiales bacterium | reverse complement strand
TCACGCGAGGTAGCCAGATGGCGCTCGACCTCGTCGCTCGATCGCTCGTGCGCCGAGGCGACGTGGTTGCCGTGGAGGCGCCCGGCTATGCGCCCGCGTTCAACGTGTTCCGACGTGCCGAGGCCGAGGTCGTCCCCATCGCCGTCGATCGCCACGGCATCGACGTCGGCGCGCTGGTGGCGTTGGCCCGCAAGAAGCGCGTGCGGCTTGTCTACGTGACGCCGCACCACCAATACCCAACGACGGTCATGCTGTCGCAGTCCCGGAGGCTCGAGCTTCTCGATCTCGCGCGCCGCGAGCGCATCGCGATCGTCGAAGACGACTACGATCAGGAGTTCCACTACGACGGGAGGCCGGTGCTTCCCCTGGCCAGCAACGATCCCCATGGCTCGGTGATCTACGTGGGCACGCTGGCCAAGATCCTGGCGCCTGGTTTGAGGCTCGGGGTGGTGGTCGCGCCGGCGCCGCTCCTCGCGCGGATGGCCGTCGAAAGAACGCTCGTCGACCGCCAGGGCGACGCCGTCCTCGAGTGCGCCGTCGCCGATCTGCTAGAGGACGGCGAGATCCAGCGCCACGTTCGCAGAACGCGACGCATCTACCACGAGAGGCGCGATGCCATGTGCCGCGCCGTCGATGAACACTTCCCCCAGGTCCTGTCGTACCAGCGGCCCGCCGGAGGCTTTGCTCTCTGGGCGGCGGTTGCACCCAGGATCGATCTCGATCTCTGGCAAAAGCGCGCCATGCAAAAGGGAGTCTATTTTCAGATCGGCCGCCAGTTCACGTTCGACGGCTCGTTACCGCAGTTCGTCCGTCTCGGGTACGCCATGGTCGACGAGCGAGAGCTCGCGTTGGCCGTGCGGCGAATGTCACAAGCTCTCCGACGTTGAAGGGCCCGCGAGCCTCAAGGACATGTCTTGCTGAGCTCCGGTGCAAGGTTGTCGATGCTCGCCTGGTAGCTAACTGGCATCGGGTTGACGTTCACCGCGACGACGCCATCGGCGATGCGTGCGTTGAGGGTCTCGAGGGGAGCGGTGGACCACGTGTCGGCCATGGCGGTCACGCCGAAGCTCGTGTCGACGATGATCGGTTTCCTGGTGAGCGCGTGCAAGGACGCATAGGTACCATCGGGCCGCATGTACGAGTCACCAGTGTTGATGTAGCCGCCCGGCACGTTGCCGAGACCCGTCGTGTAAACGGCATCCACGGCCGCCATCGGCATGGCGGCGAAGTACTGCGTTCGCTGCGGATCACGGATCCAGCTCGAGTGGTTGATGGCCACCGCAGCGTTGGGCATGTTGGTCTTGATCGCGCAAATGATGTCGCTCGCGAGCTGTCCCAGCTCGCTCAAGGTGAGCGGGTTCTTCTGGCTCTTGCCCGTGTACTGGATGAAATCCGGCTCGAGAAGCCACAAGAGGGGCCGCGTGGGCCACACCTGGTGGGTCATCTTGGCGTAGTTGGCATAGATCGAAACGATGCTCTCGCGTTTGCTGCGGATAAGCTCGGCTCCGTCGGTGCAGAGGTTGCCGCTGTTGTCGAGGTTACAGTCGCCGAGCCCCGCGTTGTGTCCCTGAAACGCGATGATGTACGCGTAGTAGACAGGAATGGCGTTGATCGCTTGCGTGCGCTTGATGGACTGGCATCCGTTGCAAGCTCCCCCGAGACCTCCTTGTGGCTCGCTGCCGACCCACACCGAGACGAAGCTCACGTACGACGGCGGCGGCTTGCCCGTATCGTTGATGCCCCACGAAAAGGCGCATCCGAAGGGATTGCCGGTGGCCGGCGCGAGCATGTTGCAGCCCAGCAGGGCACCCGCGTCCGACGTCACGAGGCTCGAGCCGCCGGCTCCCCCTGTTGCCATACCGCCGGCTGCACCTGGTGCGGCGTCGCCCGGCGTGGTCGAGCCACCGGCGCCCGATGCGCCAGGCAGGACTCCTCCGGGTTCGGCCGAGCCCGCGCGGCCCATCGTGAGTCCGGATGCATCGCTTCCTGCACCGATCTCCACCTCACCGGGTGTCGGGCTCGCCTGCGCACCGCCGCACCCAAGGGCCGCCGCTGTGATCGCCGAGCCAACCCCCACCACGAGGACACGCTTCGAGAAGAAAGTCATGTGCGCACTCCCAAGCAAGCAAAATGGACAATCATTCATAGCATTCGCCAGCGTGGGCTTGCGGGCCAACCGGTGGGCGTCTTTGCGCAATCAGGGTGAGCTGCGAGTGCCATTCGAACCAGCGCTTGCTCGATGGCACCGCTCTGCATCCAGCGGGCATTCGAGGGCCGGTTGTGGCAAGTTCGTTGCCGTGCCCCACGTTCCCACGCTCGACGTACACCCCGTCGAAAGAGTCGGCGAGCTCACCCCCATCGACTTCAGCTCGCGCTTCGAGCTCGCCGATCGACCGTGCGTTCTGGTGGGCGGCGCGCGCGGATGGCGTGCCACGCAAACCTGGAGCGCCGCGTACCTGAAAGAGAAGGTCGGCAACGTCGAGGTGAAATACAAGGTCTCGACCTCACACGCCCATCCCGACTTCCGCCAGCTCACACTCGACAAGATGTTCTCGCTCGGTAAGGGCTCCTTCGGGACGTTCCTGGACGAGATCACGAAGGGGCCCGCGGACGAGCGCGCCCGGCGCCTCTTCACGGGCGACG
>JBBSDY010000736.1:0-2647 GCA_038240245.1 Polyangiales bacterium | reverse complement strand
TCGAGTACATAGATGACGCCGCTGAGCTCGCTCCCCAGCTGGCTCGCCAGGCGGATCCGCTGGGATTCGCCGCCGCTCAGGGTCGTGGCCGACCGATCGAGCGTGAGGTAGTCGAGCCCGACATTCAGGAGAAAAAATAGCCGGCTCTTGATCTCGGCGAGCGCTCCCTCGGCGATGCGCTTCTGATTGGCGGACAAGGCGACGTTGGAAATGTGCTCGTGGCAAGCGCGAACCGTCATCGACGTGACCTCGGCCACGCCCTTGCCGAACGCGCGCACGCTGAGGCTCTCGGGACGAAGCCTCTTACTCTTGCAAGCGTCGCACGGCTGCTCGCTCATAAACCGGCGGTAGTGATCGCGCGCGGCCTCGGAGCTGGTCTGCTGGAAGCGGCGCATCAACCCGGGGATGACGCCCTGAAAGCGCATGCCCCAGGTGCCATGGCTCTCGCTTCCCTCATGTCCCCAGGTGACGGCGATCTTGCGCCCACCAAGACCGTAAAGCACCATGCTCTGCTTCTTTTTTCCGAGCTTGTGCCACGGCGTGTCGAGGTCGACCTTGCAGGCCTTGGCCACCGCATCGGCGATGCGAAAGACCCAGCCCTCCCCCCGCGCCATGGCCGTTGCCCACGGCGCGATGGCGCCTCCGCGGATGGAGAGTTTGGCGTTCGGAACGACGAGCACTTCGTCGACTTCTTGCTTCGTGCCCAGCCCGTTGCAGGCCTGGCACATACCGAGCGGGCTATTGAAAGAGAAGCTCTGCGGCGAAAGCTCAGGAAAGCTGTGCCCGCAGCACGTGCGTTTTTCGCTGTAGGTGAGCTCTTTGCTGGCACCGATGGCCACGCGCAGCTCACCCTGCCCTTCGCGCAGCGCAAGCTCGATGCCCTCGGTGAGGCGAACGCGCTCCGACGCCCGCAATGTGATGCGATCGATGACCAGCGAGATGGAATGCTTGAGCTTCTTGTTCAGCGTGGGCGGCTGATCCAAAAGGTGCGGCTTGCCATCGACGACGACCCGCAGAAATCCACGCGATTTCAGCTCGAGGAACAGCTCTTTGTACTCGCCCTTGCGGTGAATCACGAGCGGCGCGACGAGCGAGAGCTGCGTGCCGTCGGGGAGCTTCAGCACATCGTTGGCGATCTCTTCGGGTGTTTGCGACTGCACGAGCTTGCCGCAGACGTGACAGTGCTGCTTGCCCATCTTGGCGTAGAGCACGCGCAGGTAGTCGTAGACCTCGGTGATTGTCCCCACGGTGGAACGGGGGTTGCCCGATGCGCTCTTTTGCTCGATGGCGATGGTGGGCGATAGCCCTCGCAAGTGGTCGACGTGGGGACGCTCGAGCTGGCCCAAAAACTGGCGGGCGTAGGCGCTCAGCGTCTCGACGTACCGCCGCTGCCCCTCGGCGTAGAGGGTGTCGAAGGCGAGGCTCGATTTTCCCGATCCGCTCACGCCCGTAAATACCACCAGCTTGCGCTTGGGAACCTCGAGGCGGTCGACGTCGAGGTTGTGCTCCCTCGATCCCAGCACCTCGATGAAGTCCGGATCGCGGGCGGCGTCGTGGGGTGAAAGTTGGGGCATGGAGGGCCCTGAGGCATACTGCACCTCGGGAGATTCGCAACGTGGTGTTGGCGGAGTCCGCCTCTGGTAAGGATGGGTGGCGCCCATGAACATCAAGCTGGCCCGCAAACAGAGGCTTTCGGCGTTCCGCAAGATCGCGATCGGGACGTGGCAAACGGCCTACGACCCCACCGTTTATGGCACCGTCGAGCTCCGCATGGATCGGGCCCTCGACTACATGACGGCGTTCCGTGCCAAGACCGGACGGCGAATCACGGTCAGCCACCTGGCGGCCAGGGCGGTCGCCGCCGCCTTCCGGGAGACGCCTTCCGCGAACGCAATTCTCCGATTCAATCGTCTGTACGAGCGACGAGACGTCGGTGTTTTTTTTCAGGTGGCCATCGTCGACGACGGACCGGAGGGCATCGATCTCTCCGGATTCGTCATGCACCACGTCGACGAAAAATCGCTGGCCGAGATCTGCGACGAGTTTCAACAAAAGGTCGACCTGGTACGATCCCGCAAGGACGCCGAGCTCGAGCGAGCCCGCAGAATCATGTTGCGCGTGCCCAGCTTTCTGTTGCCGTGGGTGCTGCGCACGGCAGCGTTCTTTGCCTACACTCTCAATCTCGACATGAGCTTCTTCGGAGTTCCCCGGGACGCCTTTGGCAGCGTGATGATTACCAACGTCGGCTCGCTCGGCCTCGACGTGGCCTACCCGCCCCTCGTGCACTATGCGCGGCTGCCGATGTTGATTGCTCTCGGGGCGATCCACGACGCCGCCGTGGTCGAGAATGGGACCGTGGTGGCGGGCAAGACCATGAAAGTGAACGTCACCTTCGACCACCGGTTCATCGACGGCGTCCACGCTGCCGCCATGGCCAAAACGCTCAAGGCGTGGCTCGAGCGACCCTTCGAGCACTTCGACGCCACCTGAGTTTGCCCCCCGATTTTGCTATGGTGTAGCAAGGCCCGACTTGCCGACACGGAGAAGCCCATGAGCTCATCGCATTCTTTTTTGCCTGGTTCGATAGTCGCCACGATCGCTGCGCTGGCCTTCGCCGCCTCCTGCGGTGGACGCACGACGATCGACG
>JBBSDY010000735.1:0-2652 GCA_038240245.1 Polyangiales bacterium | reverse complement strand
GTCTTCGAGGGTGATGAACACCACCCCGCTGGCTGTCATGGGGCGCTGGCGCGACAGGACGAGACCGGCAACCTGCACCTGCGTTCCATGTCGCACATGCCAGAGCTGATCGCTGGTGATGACGCCTTTCTTCTTCATTCGCGCACGCAGGTGGCGCATCGGATGGTCGGCGACCGATAGACCGATTCTCGCGTAGTCGAAGCGAAGCTGCTCGACCTCGGCAAGCGGAGGAAGCGCGATGGGTGTCTCGTTGGGGAGAGCCCGCTCGAAGAGACGCCCGTTTTCGGGAGCTCGGACCTTCCACATCGCCTGTTTTCTGTCCGGCGAAAGCGATTCGAGAGCTCCCGCTTCGGCCAGCGCGTCCATCTGGTCGGTACGCAGCTCGGCGCGGACGGCCAAGTCCTTGGTGTCGCGAAAGCTCCCCTTTTCGCGCGCCTTCACGATCCGGCCGGCGACCTCTTCTCCCATCCCCTTCACCAGTCGCAAACCAAGACGCATCGCTCTACTTGGCGCGTTGCCGGTTGATCGATCTTGCTCGACTGTGCAGTCCCAGTGGCTCGTGGAGACGTCGGGGGGCAGAACGTGGACGCCGTGTTTTTGAGCGTCGCGGACGATGCTCGAGGCGGAGTAAAACCCCATCGGCTGCGAGTTGATGAGCGCGCACGCGAACTCGAGGGGGTGGTGCACTTTGATCCACGCCGATGCGTAAACCAAAAGAGCGAACGACGCCGCGTGCGATTCGGGAAAGCCGTACTCTCCAAAGCCTTTGATCTGAGAAAAAAGTTTGTCGGCGAAGTCGCGCGAGATACCGCGGGCGACGAACCCACCGACAAGCTTGTCCTCGTGGCGAAGGAGCTTGGCGCTGCGTTTCCACGCTGCCATGTCTCGCCTGAGCTCGTCCGCTTCTCCTGCCGTGTACCCTCCGCCCACGATGGCGATTTGCATCACCTGCTCTTGAAAGAGAGGAACCCCCAGCGTCCGATCGAGAATTTTTTGGAGTGACGGATGCGGCATGCGGGGCGCCTCTTCGCCGCTTCGCCGGCGAAGGTAGGGATGAACCATCCCGCCTTGAATGGGACCTGGGCGCACGATGGCAACCTCGATCACCAGATCGTAAAAGCGACGAGGTTTCATGCGCGGCAGCATGGCCATCTGTGCGCGGCTCTCGATCTGGAACACCCCGATGGTGTCGGCCTTGCAGATCGCGTCGTAGACGAGCTCGTCCTCGGGAGGAATCTCGGCGAGAGCTGCGATGGGATCGAAGCTCGCAGGATCTTTTCCTGCGCTTCGATGGATGAGCTCGAGGGCCTTGCGTATCGCAGTCAGCATGCCGAGCCCGAGCACGTCGACCTTGAAAAAGCCGAGCGCATCGATGTCGTCCTTGTCCCACGGCACCACCGTGCGCCCCGGCATCTTGGCCGGCTCGACGGGAGATACTTCGTCGAGCGAGCCCGCCGAAAGAACGAAACCCCCGACGTGCGTCGACATGTGACGGGGAAATCCCTGGATCTCGGCGGCAACCTGCAAGATGAGCTGGATGCGCCGGTCTTTGGGGTCGAAGCCTGCCTCTTTGAGCCGTTCGGGATTGGACTCGACGGGATCGTAAGAGCCGACCATCTGCGTCAGGCGATTGGCCTGCTCGAGCGAGAGACCGAAGACTTTGGCCGTCTCGCGCAGCGAGCTCTTGCCGCGGTAGCAGGTGACCTCGGAAACCATGGCCGATCGCTCGCGCCCATATTTTTCGTAGATGGCCTGGATGACCTCTTCGCGCCGCTCGTGCTCGAAGTCGACGTCGATGTCGGGCGGCTCGGCGCGTTCGGACGAGAGAAACCGCTCGAAGAGAAGGCTCGAGCGCGCGGGATCAACCGCTGTGATTCCGAGCACGAAGCAAACCGCGCTGTTGGCGGCGCTTCCCCTGCCCTGGCACAAGATGCTCTTGTCGCGGGCGATCTTCACGATCTCGTAAACCGAGAGAAAGAACTGAGCTACGCCAATCTTTTCGATGAGAGCGAGCTCTTTTTGGAGCTGGGCCGCAACGGCGGGGGGAACCTGGCCCTGGTAGCGGCGCGGTCCCCACTCGCGAACCAGGCGCGACAGGGCCTGGTCGGCCGTCTCGCCCGGACCAACGTCGTCGCAGGGAAACGAGTATTTCAGCTCATCGAGCGAGAACGTGCACGCGCGGGCAATGTCGACCGTGAGCGCGAGACGCTCGGGCGAGTCGCGAAAGAGGCGTGCCATCGCCACCGGCGAACGCAAGTATGCCTGGGCATTGGCGCGAAGACGATCGCCGGCGCGGTCGAGCGTCGTCTTTTGGCGGATGCACTGCAGCACGTCGGCGACGCGTTTTCGATCTGGGTGATGAAACAGGGGACGATTGGTGGCAATCAGGGGCAGCTTGCTTCGCAACGAGGCTTGCCGGGCGAGGCTCTCGCGCACGCCGTCGTCGGGGGTGAGCCATCGGCTGGTGGCGATGAAGGCACGCTCGTCCATGATCTCCCTGGCCGCTCGAGCCATGGCGTGGTCGTCGTCGCGACGAAGCTCGCCTCTCGTGATTTCGTCTTCTGTCGGGACGATGACGATCGCGAAGAGGCCCTCGCGTCGGCTCGCGAGATCTCCGATGTCGAGCAGAGCTTCTTCGCGGGGAAGATCGGC